>NZ_SMCO01000001.1:600000-884013 GCF_004346685.1 Sulfurirhabdus autotrophica | reverse complement strand
CTCCTTCCCATCCCGAACAGGACAGTGAAACGACTTTGCGCCGATGATAGTGTGGATTACCCATGCGAAAGTAGGTCACCGCCAGGCTTCTATTCTAAAAACCCCTCCTAGCACTAGCTTCGAGGGGTTTTTTATTTCATTTGTTTTGTTTGTATTTTTTTTATGACCATCGCAATCTGGTTTTTTACATTTGTTTGGTAAAATATTTGTGTTTTTAGAATCGATTACTTGTTATTGCGAACTAATTAACAATTTAGATTTCTAAGTTTTTATATCTTTGATATAATGGGCAATTAAATATGGGCTTTCAGCCCATTTTTTATTTGTGGTGAGGATAATGGATTTACACGCTTTGCTTGAGTCAACTCTTGTTGGTCTAGGCTATGAGTTGGTTGAATTGGAGATGAGTAATCGCGGCAAAATGTTGCGTATTTATATTGATTCTCCTAATGGTATCAAGATTGAAGACTGTACTTTGGTGAGTAACCATTTGTCCAGGTTATTGGCTGTGGAACTTGATTATGATTATGATCGGCTAGAAGTTTCCTCTCCTGGTTTAGATCGGCCTCTTCGTAAGGAAGCTGATTTTATACGATTTGCTGGTGAGAAGGCGCAGATTAAAATGCGTGTGCCAGTAAATGGGCAGCGAAATTTTATAGGTGTGTTGCAAGAAGTGCAGGAAGGTTTGTTGAAATTGGAAGTTGATGGCACTGTGCTGTCACTAGATTTGGCCGCTGTAGAGAAGGCTCGTCTAATACCTAATATTTAGCCGGAGGATGTATGAGTCGCGAAGTTTTGTTACTGGCAGATGCCCTAGCACGCGAAAAAAATGTCGATAAGGAAATTGTTTTTTCGGCTTTAGAGATGGCCTTGGCCTCGGCTACTAAAAAACGCTTTCATGATGATGTTGATGTGCGCGTAGCGGTTGATCGTAATTCTGGTGATTACGAAGCATTTCGTCGTTGGCAGGTTGTTCCTGCTGATGAACTTGAATTTCCTTCAAGAGAAATTTCTATTGATGACGCTCAGGAGAAAGATCCTGAGATTCAACTTGAAGAATTTTTAGAAGAGCCTCTTGAAGCTATTGAATTTGGTCGTATTGGTGCTCAAGCTGCAAAGCAGGTTATTTTTCAGAAAATTCGTGATGCTGAACGCGAGCAAATTCTTACTGACTTTTTGATGCGTAAAGAACATCTTGTTACTGGTACGATAAAACGTATGGAACGAGGTAATGCAATTATTGAGTCTGGTCGTATTGAGGCTTTGTTGCCACGTGATCAACTCATTCCAAAAGAGAATTTGCGTGTAGGTGATCGTGTTCGTGCTTACCTTTCACGTGTGGAGCGAGGTGGTAGAGGTCCACAGCTCATTTTGTCACGCGTAGCACCTGAGTTTGTTATTAAGTTATTTGAGTTGGAAGTGCCTGAAATTGAAGAAGGCTTACTTGAAATTATGGCAGCTGCCCGTGATCCTGGGGCACGGGCTAAAATTGCTGTCAAATCAAATGACCAACGGATTGATCCGATTGGAACATGTGTTGGTATGCGTGGATCGCGAGTTCAGGCTGTTACTGGTGAGTTGGCGGGTGAGCGTGTTGATATCGTTCTATGGTCTGCTGACCCAGCTCAATTTGTGATCAATGCACTTGCTCCTGCTGAAATAAGCAGTATTGTTGTTGATGAAGAAAACCATAGTATGGATGTTGTGGTTGAAGATGAGCAATTAGCCCAGGCTATTGGCCGTAGTGGTCAGAATGTCAGATTGGCTTCTGAATTGACTGGTTGGGATTTGAATATCATGACCGTCGAAGAAGCAGAGAAAAGAAGTGATCAGGAGATCTCGCTTGGCCGTCATCTGTTTATGGATAAGCTTGATGTAGATGAAGAGGTTGCTGATATTCTTGTACAAGAAGGATTTAGCTCTTTGGAAGAAGTGGCGTATGTTCCTCTTTCAGAAATGCTTGAAATTGAATCTTTTGATGAAGAAACTGTTAATGAATTGCGTAGTCGTGCGCGTAATGCTTTGTTAACTGAAGCAATTGCCAGTGAAGAAGAAGTTGAACATGTGGCAGGGGACTTATTGACGTTGGAAGGCATGGATAATCAAACTGCCCGGTTGCTAGCATCGAAGGGTGTGAATACTTGGGATGATTTGGCTGATTTGGCCGTTGATGATCTGACTGAGATGACAGGTATGGAAGTTGAACGTGCTAAGCAGTTGATTATGGCAGCGCGTGCACCCTGGTTTGCGTAATAAATTGGATCGGAGTCCAGTATGGGACAAATGAATGTTGAACAATTTGCCAGTGAATTAAGTTTGCCGGTGGCTTTGCTTTTAGAGCAATTAAAAGATGCTGGTGTGACCAAGTCGCACGCTGAAGATACGCTGACCGAACAGGATAAAACGCTGTTGTTAGAATATTTGCGCCGCGTTCATGGAGCGAAGGAACAAAAGAACAAAATTACGCTGACGCGCAAGCAAACTTCTGAGATTAAAAAATCTGACAGTACAGGTAAGGCACGCACTATTCAAGTTGAGGTACGTAAAAAGCGTGTGTATGTCAAACGTGAATCAGAGGAAGTGGTTACACCAGAAACTGAATCTGCTGATTTGCAGGAAGTTCCAAAAATTTCTGAAACTACCGAAAAGGTCGTGGTGCTTGAAGTAATCGAAACACCGGTTGTTGAGGAAGTTACCGCAGCTGAAGTTGAAGAGTTGGCTCAAGTTAAGGCGGTGGATGAAGTTGCTGTAGCTGAAGAAATGGTTGAAGCTGCTAAAGTTGAAGTGGTGGCTGAAGCGCCCATAGTAGAAAAAGTTTCTGAGATTGAAGTGGCTCCTGAACCTGAAGCGCTTAAAACTGCCGCTCCGGTTGTCAGAGTGCTGGATGATGAGCAAATTGCTTTAAGAAAGGAAGAGGCACGGAAGCAGGCGGAACTGATTGCACGTCAAAGTGCAGAAATCCGTGTTAAACAGGAGCGCGAACTGGCAAGAAAGCAGGCGCTTGAAGCTCCAAAAATTGCAGCTGCTGCTAAAAAAGCAGCGGATGAAGCTGCTGCTGAAGCTAAAGCGAAAGTGAAAGCCCCTGCAGCAGTTGCAACTCCCGCACCTCATGGGACTACAACTGCAGGAACCTTACATAAACCTGCAGTGAGTCCAGAGGAAAAAGCTGCTAAAGCTGAAAAGAAAGGTGCCAAAAAAGCTACTAAAGAAGTGGGGGCATGGAATGAAGGCGGCACTAAAAAGCGTGGAATCAAAGTCCGTGGGGATGTAGGTGGTCGTGATGGATGGCGCGAGCGTAAAGCACGTAATAAAGTGGTGGATGAAGGTCCGCATGCATTTTCAATGCCTACTGAGCCTGTAGTTCATGAAGTGATGATCCCTGAAACTATATCAGTTGCAGCGTTAGCGCAAAAGATGACAGTTAAGGCAGCTGAAGTCATTAAAGCCCTGATGAAAATGGGTTCCATGGTGACAATTAATCAGGTGCTGGATCAAGAAACTGCCATGATTGTTGTTGAAGAGATGGGGCACATCGCTAAACCGGCTGCATTGGATAATCCTGAAGCCTTTTTGGTCGATGTTGAGGAGCCTCATGAGTTGATTTTGGAACACCGTGCGCCTGTCGTTACTGTTATGGGGCATGTGGATCACGGTAAAACTTCATTGCTGGATTATATCCGTCGTACGCGAGTAGCAAGCGGTGAAGCGGGGGGGATTACCCAACATATCGGTGCATACCATGTCGAAACTGATCGCGGAATGATTACTTTCCTTGATACACCTGGTCATGAGGCATTCACAGCTATGCGTGCTCGCGGTGCCAAGGTGACGGATATGGTTATTTTGGTGGTTGCTGCTGATGATGGTGTGATGCCGCAAACGATTGAGGCTATTCATCATGCGAAGGCCGGTAATGTGCCTATGATTATCGCTGTCAATAAAATTGATAAGCCTGAGGCTAACTCTGAGCGGATAAAGCAAGAGTTGGTAGCGCAAGGTGTCGTTCCTGAAGACTGGGGCGGTGACACCATGTTTATTGAAGTATCTGCAAAAACCGGACAAGGTATCGATGCATTGCTTGAAGGTTGTTTATTGCAAGCTGAAGTTCTTGAGCTGAAGGCTGCTAAAGATGCGCCTGCCAAAGGTATTGTCATTGAAGCTCGCCTGGACAAAGGGCGTGGACCGGTTGCCACTATCTTGATACAGTCAGGCACATTGAAGCGTGGTGATGCTATTCTTGCTGGTGCAGCGTTTGGACGCGTGCGAGCTATGCTGGATGAAAATGGTCAGCCAGTCCAAGAGGCGGGCCCGTCAATTCCAGTTGAAATTCAGGGTTTATCTGATGTGCCTATGGCTGGTGAAGAAGTGATTGCAATCGCTGATGAGCGTAAAGCGCGAGAAATTGCGTTGTTCAGGCAAGGTAAGTTCCGTGATGTAAAGCTAGCTAAGAAACAAGCCGCAAATCTGGAAAGTATCCTTGGTCAGATGGAAATGGGTGAGGGCGAAGTAAGTTCATTACCGCTTATTATCAAAGCTGATATGCAGGGTTCCTATGAAGCGCTTTCACATTCATTGCAGAAACTTTCTACGGATGAAGTGAAGGTGAACATTATCCATAGCGGTGTTGGTGCGATTACAGAATCTGATATCAATTTGGCTTTGGCATCCAAGGCGGTGATTATTGGCTTTAATACCCGGGCTGATGCAACTGCAAGAAAACTTGCTGATTCATCGGGCGTGGATTTACGTTACTACAACATCATTTATGATGCGGTAGATGAGATTAAGGCCGCTATGTCAGGGATGTTGCCGCCTGAACGTAGGGAAAGCATTATTGGTCTGGTTGATATTCGTGAAGTATTCCGCATATCCAAGGTTGGTTCTGTTGCCGGTTGCTATGTTCTGGATGGCCATGTAAAACGTGGCTCTTCTGTGAGAGTGCTGCGCGACAATACGGTTATTCATACGGGTGAACTGGATTCACTTAAGCGGTTTAAAGATGACGTGAAAGAGGTTAAGGCGGGTTTTGAATGTGGTCTTTCACTTAAAAACTTCAATGAGATTAATGTTGGTGATCAACTGGAAGTCTTTGAAGTGGTCGAGATTGCACGTACGTTGTAACCCCTGGTGATTACAGGTGAAACCCTGTAATCACCATTTCTGAACCCAACAGGGTAGCTATGCCAAAAGACTTTGCTAGAACACAGCGTGTTGCCGATCAGATTCAGCGTGAATTGTCTGATATTATTCGTACGGAATTGAAAGACCCTCGCGTAGGCTTGGTGACCATAACAGATGTAGATGTCACGCAGGACTATTCCCATGCAAAGATTTTCTTTACTTTGATGGGTGATACTGCCTTAGCGCCACAATCTCAGTTGGGGTTGGAGCGTGCTGCGGGCTTCCTGCGTAGTCAATTGGCACACCGCATGATGCTTCGTACAGTGCCTCAGTTGCACTTTGTCTATGATACTTCTGTTGAGCGTGGGGTGCATTTATCTCATTTAATCGATGTGGCAGTAGCAGAAGATAAAGCCCATCTGGACGATGACGAATCCTGATCGTTATAAATTCTCCCTGTCTTAATTTCCGTAGAGTTCATTTTGCAAGTCAAGCGTATTAAACGTTTTATTAGTGGCGTGTTATTGCTGGATAAGCCCCATGGTATTTCTTCAAATGGGGCTTTGCAGCAGGTTAAGCGTTTATATCAGGCGGCTAAAGCGGGGCATACAGGTAATTTAGATCCGATAGCAACGGGGTTGTTGCCTGTTTGTCTGGGAGAGGCTACCAAGTTTTCGCAATATTTACTAGATGCCAATAAAACCTATCAGGCACGTATGAAGTTGGGTCAAACGACCACTACGGGAGATTCTGAGGGAGAAGTTCTTGAGCAAAAACCGGTCAATGTTCATCTTGCTGAGATTGAAAAGCTGTTACCCCGATTTACTGGGAATTTGAGTCAGGTTCCGCCCATGTACTCTGCATTGAAGCATCAAGGTAAGGCTTTGTACACCTATGCGCGTGCGGGCATTGATATTGAACGCCCGCCCAGAAATATAACTATCTACAGCCTAGGCATTGATGAGTTTAGCGGTGATGAACTTGTTATAACCGTTTCTTGTAGTAAGGGAACCTATATACGCGTTTTATCAGAAGACATTGGAAATGCACTGGGGTGTGGCGCGCATTTGATTGAGTTGCGACGCACTGAAATTGGGGAATTCAAAATAGCGGATGCACTGACTATTCTGCAGTTGGAAGCGATGAGTTTAGAAGAGCGTGATGCACAGCTACTTTCAGCTGATTGTCTCATCCACAAATTACCCCCCGTCCATCTGGATGCTGATAGCGCATTTTATTTTCAGCAAGGTCAGGCAGTTTGGCAAGCAAAACAAGTTCATAAAGGGCAAGTTCGCGTATACGATACGGAGAGGAATTTCCTGGGACTGGCTGAAATAGACAGTGATGGGAAGGTTGCGCCAAAACGCGTGGTTGTCCGTAGTGCAGTAGTGTAGTTTATTTATTGAATTCACTTGAAAAACAAGCATGATTGCCTGTAAAATGGCGGGATAAATATGGGCTGCATTCTATGGACTCAGATTTACGCAAGGAATATCTATCGGTTGATATGGAGTTCCTTATACCATCCTTGATGGATGGGGCAGATCAACGACATCTAAAATATTGGAGAAAAAATGTCAGTTTCAACCACGCAAAAAGCACAAATTGTGCAAGATTATCAGAAAGCTGTAGGCGATACAGGTTCCCCAGAAGTTCAGGTAGCATTGTTAACCGCACGTATCAACGACTTAACCGGTCACTTTAAGGCGCATGTTAAAGATCATCATTCCCGTCGTGGTTTGCTGAAAATGGTTAGTCAGCGTCGTAAGTTGCTGGATTATCTTAAGCGTAAAAATGCCGATAGCTATCGTTCATTGATTGAGCGTCTTGGCTTGCGGAAGTAACAGAAGTTTAAAAAAGGGGTTGGCAATTGCCAACCCCTTGTTTCTTTCTGGGAGCGTTAAGCTTCGAATGTGCTCGTAATTCTAGTTAAAGGATAGAGATTTGAATATCAAAAAAACATTTATGTACGGTCGCAACCAAGTGACAATGGAAGTTGGCGAGATTGCTCGTCAAGCCCATGGTGCGGTAATGATTACAGTGGACGATACTGCTGTATTGGTGACTGTAGTTGGTATGAAAGATGTTAAGCCAGGTCAGGATTTTTTCCCATTGACAGTGGATTATCAGGAAAGAACCTATTCAGCGGGTAAAATTCCCGGTGGTTTCTTTAAGCGTGAAGGCCGTCCATCCGAGAAAGAAATTCTTACATCTCGCTTGATTGATCGTCCATTGCGCCCACTTTTTCCTGAAGGTTTCTATAACGAAGTTCAGATCGTTGCGACGGTCATGTCTTCCAACCCTGAAGTTGATCCTGATATTGTCTCTTTGCTGGGTGCATCTGCAGCAATGGCTATTTCAGGTATCCCTTTCAGTGGCCCTATCGGTGCTGCTCGTGTTGGTTATGTTGATGGTCAGTATATATTGAACCCGACCCCAGCTGAGTTGGCGAAGAGTGCTCTGGATCTGGTGGTTGCAGGTACGCAACAGGCAGTTTTGATGGTGGAATCAGAAGCGAAAGAGCTGCCTGAAGACGTCATGCTGGGAGCAGTAGTTTTTGGTCATGATCAAATGCAAGCCGTGATCAATGCGATCAATGAACTGGTTGATGAAGTTTCTCCTGAGCAATGGGACTGGGCAGCGCCTGAAAAAGACATGGCGTTGATCGAAAAGATTTCTCAGTTGGCAGAAAACGATGTGGCTGATGCATACAGAATTAAAGAGAAGCAAGCGCGCTATGCCAAAGTGGACTCTATCCGTGAACGCGTACTGGCGGAGTTGATTACTGCTGATTCAGATAGTGGTATGACTAATGTTGTTAAAAATGCATTCCAGGATTTGGAAGCGAAAATTGTTCGCGGGCAAATTCTTGCTGGTGAGCCGCGTATTGACGGGCGTGATACTCGCACTGTGCGTCCAATTACCATTCGTACGGGTGTATTGCCCCGCACGCATGGTTCCGCATTGTTTACCCGTGGAGAAACGCAGGCATTGGTAGTAGCAACACTGGGTACAGCGCGTGATGAACAGATTATTGATGCGCTGCAGGGCGAATATCGTGATCGTTTCATGCTGCATTACAACTTCCCACCGTATTCTACGGGTGAAACAGGCCGTGTTGGTACGCCTAAGCGCCGTGAAATCGGCCATGGTCGTTTGGCTAAGCGTGCGCTAATTGGTGTGTTGCCAAGTGCTGATGATTTTTCTTACAGCATGCGCGTGGTTTCAGAAATTACCGAATCTAACGGTTCAAGCTCAATGGCCTCGGTTTGTGGCGGATGCTTGTCTTTGATGGACGCAGGCGTTCCATTAAAAGCACCTGTAGCGGGTATTGCGATGGGTCTGATTCTGGAAGGTAATCGTTTTGCTGTGTTGACAGACATTCTGGGCGATGAAGATCACTTGGGGGATATGGACTTTAAGGTGGCCGGTTCTGAAGCGGGTGTGACTGCTTTGCAGATGGATATCAAGATCAACGGTATTACCAAGGATATTTTACAAGCTGCTTTGGCTCAGGCTAAAGAAGGTCGTATGCATATTCTGGAGATCATGAAAAACTCCATGCCTGGTCCGCGTGTTGAAATTTCTGCCTATGCGCCACGCATGATTACCATGAAGATCAACCCTGAAAAGATTCGGGATGTGATTGGCAAGGGTGGTGCAGTTATTCGTGCATTGACCGAAGAAACAGGTACTTCTGTAGATATCGCTGAAGATGGTACGGTAACTATTTCATGTGTTGCGCCTGATGCATGTGATTTGGCTAAGAAACGTATCGAAGATATTACTGCTGAAGTGGAAGTGGGCAAGACCTACGAAGGTACCGTATTGAAGTTATTGGATTTTGGTGCCATTGTTAGCGTATTGCCAGGTAAAGATGGATTGCTGCATATTTCCCAGATTGCACATGAACGTGTAAATACTGTATCTGAGCATTTGAAGGAAGGTCAGGTTGTGAATGTGAAGGTGCTAGAGGCTGATGAAAAAGGTCGTTTGCGTCTAAGCATGAAGGCTTTGCTGGAAGCACCACCTAAGCCAGAACAAGCGCAATAAAGTTAATTGCGTTTCAGCTAAAAAGGCAACCATTGGTTGCCTTTTTAGTTTTTACTGGATAAAAATATTAGTTAACGAATATTTTTACTAGTTGTTGACGCTTGACAGAAAGGATTGCCACCAGCGCTTCCTGTTGGCAGGTATGATTCCTTTTGGGTGAAGCTCAATGGGAGGCATGGTACTCATGATCCAGCCTGGAAGTGGAGGGTTTTTGCTTGATCCGCATGATACACCCAGATTGTTTGGGTCGTATATTTTGATAAAACTGGGGTTATCCACATTATCTGCATAAACAATGCCGCAATAACTTTCTTGATGGTCATTATGCAGAAGTTCGTCAATGCGTTTAATAAAACCGGTCACTTCATCCGGGGTTGAAGTCGCCTCTGGCAGTGCTTCACCAATGGCGTATATGTACCAACCAGTTTGGGTGTTGATTTTGGGCCAGAAGTCTTCCAATTGTTTCCAGGAAAGCAGGCTATACAATAACCCGGTCATGAGCTTTTCAAAGCTGTTGGGTGTTTGGGTTTCAATCGCTGTAGACATGGCAAGTACTCAAGCTGATTTTGTTGAATTCTGTGGCGTATTTAAAAGCTATTTTTTGATTTTTATTTTTTGCTGGAGAGTCATGCCGGCTTTTAGATAATCTTTCTTGTAACTAAAAGCCGGATGAGTTTATTTTGCAACTTGTTTTTCACGCATTTCATCTAATGTCTTGCAATCAATGCAAAGAGTGGCAGTTGGGCGAGCTTCCAATCTTTTTAAACCGATCTCTACGCCACAGCTATCACAGTAGCCATAATCACCATTTTCAATTTTAGTGATGGTTTCGTCGATTTTTTTGATAAGTTTGCGTTCACGGTCGCGATTGCGCAGTTCCAGTGCCATGTCGGATTCCTGGCTGGCGCGATCATTGGGGTCAGCAAATACGGTTGCTTCGTCTTGCATGGTATGTACAGTGCGATCAATATCCTGACTAAGTTCGGCTTTCCAACTTTCAAGGATTTTGCGAAAATGCGATTGTTGCTTGTCGTTCATGTATTCTTCGTTCTTCTTTAGAACATAGGGCGTGAACTGTTTGTGTAATTCTGAGGTCATTGTATTCGTACCTGTATCCTGTCAAAAGCAAATGTATCTTAATACCAGAATTGGCATGATATCGCAAATTTATTGTTTAATGAAAAGGAAGTTTGTATGGCTTTGGAAGCTTTGATATTCGACGTTGATGGAACATTGGCTGATACTGAGAGGGATGGTCACCGAGTGGCATTTAATGCCGCATTCCATGAGTTTGGCCTGGATTGGAATTGGGACGTTGAATTGTACGGAAAGCTGCTGGCAGTGACCGGTGGTAAAGAACGGATGAATTACTTTGTAGACCAGTTTCACACTCAGTATGAAAAGTCAGCAGACTTTGATGATATGGTAATAGCGCTACACAAGGCTAAAACCCGCCATTATACGGAGTTGTTGGCTCAGGGAGGGATACCTATGCGGCCTGGCGTTGTTCGCCTGTTAAATGACGCCAAAAAGGCAGGGTTGCGTCTTGCGATTGCAACGACCACTACGCCTGAGAACGTGACTGCGCTTTTGAAAAACAGTTTGGCTGCTGATTCAGAAAACTGGTTTGAGGTAATTGCAGCCGGGGATATCATTCCTGTTAAAAAACCGGCACCAGATATTTATGTGTGGGCGTTGGAGAAAATGAAGCTGGATGCATCAAAATGTCTGGCGTTCGAAGATTCCGAGAACGGAATTAAATCCAGTATGGGTTCAGGGCTGAAAACCGTAATAACCATTAATGATTACACAACCACTCATGACTTTACCGGTGCTATTGCCGTGTTAAGTGATCTGGGGGAGCCGGAACAGCCTTTTAACGTTTTGGCAGGTGATGTGCAGGGTAAGTCGTATGTGGATTTAGATCTTTTGGAACACTGGCATAGCTTGCCAGTGTAATTGGTCATAGCGGGTTATGGCGATTTGCTGCCACCAGCGTATTTTCAAGCAGCGTAGCAATCGTCATTGGCCCCACTCCGCCAGGGACAGGGGTAATCCATGCGGCACGTTGTGCAGCAGTTTCAAATACGACGTCGCCACACAGGCCGCCATTTTCCAAGCGGTTGATGCCTACATCAATGACAGTGGCACCTTCTTTTACCCACTCCCCTTTGACCAGATGGGGTTTTCCAACAGCGACAATGAGAATGTCAGCTTCACCGACAAAGCCGGGTAAGTCTTTAGTAAACCGGTGAGTAGTGGTGACGGTGCAGCCTGCCAAGAGCAACTCCAGCCCCATCGGTCGCCCAACTATATTGGAAGCGCCCACAATAACCGCATGTTTCCCTTTCAGATTGTCAGTAGTTGTATTGAGCAAGGTCATCACGCCATAAGGCGTGCAGGGTCGCAAAGTGGGTATTCTTAAAGCGAGTCGCCCGACGTTATAGGGGTGGAATCCATCCACATCCTTATCCGGATGAATATGTTCAATGATGGTTTCGCTCTCAATATGTTGTGGCACAGGCATTTGAACCAGGATGCCGTCAATATTCGGGTCATCGTTTAATTTTGAAATCAGATTCAGCAATGCTTCTTGTGAAGTGGAAGCGGGTAAATCATGAGACACAGAGGTGATGCCGGTTGTTTCGCAAGCTCGGCGTTTATTTTTTACATAAATAGCAGAAGCAGGATCGTCCCCGACTAAAATGACAGCTAATGCGGGAGGGCGTTTCCCTTTTTCTTGTCGAAGTATGACTTTCTGTTTGATATTAGAGAGAATATTGTTCGAAATTGCTTTGCCATCAATTATGCTTGCAGACATGTTGGTTGAGTCTTGTGTTCTTGAGAAAGCATTATCATCTCATTATTGGATACAAAAACTCAAGAAGTGGATTGACCTTTTTATTTTGAGCATGTATATTAGCGGCCTTTGGTGCAGTTAATACCTGAAGCAAGGGTAATAAACCAAAAGTTGTGGAATGACATGTCGGGGTGTAGCGTAGCCTGGTAGCGCGCCTGGTTTGGGACCAGGATGTCGGGAGTTCGAATCTCTCCACCCCGACCACATTTTTCACACCAGGTTGAGTATTGTGCCCGTAGCTCAACCGGATAGAGCACCAGCCTTCTAAGCTGGGGGTTACAGGTTCGATTCCTGTCGGGCACACCAAATTTTTTGGCAAATCGAAATTAATTCCCTCTCAATGGTGGCTGTAGCTCAGTTGGTAGAGTCCCGGATTGTGATTCCGGTTGTCGTGGGTTCGAGCCCCATCAGCCACCCCAAAACTCCTATATAATTCCTGTTGTTAATTTTTTCATGAAATCGTTGGTTTCAGCTAGATTCCGCTTGGTTCTAAATTGGGATGTGTGGATGATAAGTCAGTCTGGCACTAATTGAATTTCAATATTGATTTATACAATAAGGAATATCGTTTGAGCGAGCAAAGCCCCGGTAAGCAGAAACTTTCTACTATCAAGTTAATCGTTGCTATTTCTTCGCGCGCGCTATTTGATCTGGATGATAGTCATCGCGTTTTTGAAGAGGAAGGGGAGGAAGCTTATTCCCGATACCAGATTGAACATGAAGATGATCCGCTGGCACCCGGAGTGGCTTTTCCTTTAGCCCGAAAGTTGCTGGCATTGAATACGGATCCTATGTCTCCTCAAGTTGAGATTGCGCTGATATCCCGTAATAGTGCGGATACAGGGTTACGTGTGTTTAATTCCATTCGACACCACGGTTTGGATATTACACGAGCGGCTTTTACGCGTGGAGAGGCACCATATCGTTATATCCAGTCATTTGGGGCACATTTGTTTTTATCCGCTAATCCAGGAGATGTGACTAATGCGTTGGAAGCGGGGATTGCAGCGGCGACGATTCTGCCTTCTGCGCCAGGAAAAGGGGAGCATGAGCAACTTAGAATAGCTTTCGATGGTGATGCAGTCATTTTTTCGGATGAAGCTGAGAGGGTGTATGCGGAAAGTGGACTGGATGCATTTAACCTCAGTGAGGTTGAAGCTAAGAATCAGCCACTGTCAGGCGGGCCGTTTAAGTCGTTTCTTTCTGCCCTGCACGCCATCCAGAATGAATATCCTGCCAATGCTTCTCCGATTCGTACTGCCCTCATTACAGCCAGAGGAGCACCTGCACACGAACGGGTGATTCGTACCTTACGCAGTTGGGAGATTCGCATTGACGAGGCGCTTTTTCTCGGTGGTATGGATAAAGGTACTTTTCTGAACAGCTTCGGGGCGGATATATTCTTTGATGATCAGCGCAGGCACTGCGAATCTGCTGCGGATTATGTGGCTACTGGACATGTGCCATATGGGGTTAAAAACGCTATGTGAGTTGGGTTTTTCTGATTGCCAGAAGTCGTTCGAATTCCAGCATAAATGCTGATTTTGCTTCAAACGGGTTCATGGGTTTGATGATTTCTGGCAGGGGGTCAATACCGTTCAGATATTCCCAGTTTTCCACTGAGAAGGGCATCAGGTCTCTTTTTTCGGTGGCTAACGAGATCAGGTCTGCCGTCTTGATAGGGCTGTAATTGCTGAAGTCCAGGCTGAATTCTTGTGCAATGATGTCGGTTACCCGGTCTTCAATGTTGGCAAACGCGGGCAGCAATATTTTGAGCGGTTTTACCATGTCTCCCAGGTAGGCTTCGGCGGCATCGTGCAGTAGCGCAGCCAGCTTGAGATCGTCGTCCACCAGTGCTGAAACAATCAGGCTGTGCTGGGCAACTGAATAAAACTCGCAGGTTTGACCATTAAATCGACACTGGAAAGATAAGCCATGGGCAATGTCTTCTATGGCTACTTTATCGATGCGTGGTTCAAGCGGATAGAACCGATTGCCAAGAAAAGTGGATACGTACGTGGTTTTTTCAATGGGGCTGTTCTGCATTGGGTGAATTCTATCGGTGATTAATATCGTATTAATTTATTACATTTAGATTATGCACCTACGCAAGGTCATAACGTGAGCCAGTCTAAATATATATTCAAGTTGTGTGTTTAATAGCAGCCAGAGCCTCACGAAGTCCACCCGTAACAATATGTACCGGTTCTGCTAGCATCAGGTTAAGCGGGTAGCCAAAATCTTCAATGGCAAACCCTTCTACATCGAATACTATTTTTTTGTTTTTGACTGGTGGTTGAACTTCGCCATGTTTTACGCGCTCAATGAGCGGTATTGTGGACTGCATGTAACCGACGACCTGTTTGCCTAGCGCCAAGGCATATCCAACTTCTACACTTGTGCCGCTATCGGGTTCTGTTCCTCTGAATGGATTGAGGTTAGCTATGAGGGCATCAGCAGACTGTAGTAGTGAAATATTGGCTTGAAAAATTTCTTTTGGCGTGTGCGCATCACCATCCATGGGCAGAAGTGCTTCGTGACCATGTTCGGCACAAAGCGCTCGGGCTTCTTCAGCCCAATTGAGGGCATCAGGTCGAAAAATATCAGGGCCAGCTATATATATCTTCATGTGAATAAATTCAGGGATGTCATGCCTAGCTTAACATGGGAGTGATCTTGCAGTTTGAAAACATGCTCAAACTGCAAGTTAACACTAGGAAGGCCGTTGTATGAAATGTTGTGCAGGCTATATTTTTTCCTGTTCGCCACCAAGGGCTGACACAAGATCATGCAGTAAGGGTGAAAGCTCACCCGTCATTAAAGCGAAATCGGCTGCAAATTGTTCTTCAGCTGTTTCGGCTTGTGATTCTGCCTCTTCTTTGATGATATCCAGAAAACTGAGTTGTTTCACTTGCAGTTGTTCATTTAACGCAAATGAAATTCGGTCATTCCAAGTAAGCGCAAGTCTGGTGGCGGTTTTTCCTTCTGCAAGGTGCGCGCGAATTTCCTCTACATCGAGCGGGTGGCGTGAATAACGAACCGTTGCTTTTTCTTCATTGGGTGCTTGCAGCACGCAGTCACGATCAATGGTGAATCCGGCAGGGGCTTCACCCGTTGCCAGCCAGGTTGTCATGGCCGAAGTGGGGGACTGCTGGGTTTTCAGAAGTGAAAGTGGCAAATCGTCTAAAGAATCAAATAATAATTTTTGAACCTCTTCTGATTTTGCTGCATTTGCTGCGTCTACAATCAGCCACCCATTGACGGGGTCAATCCACACAAACGTCGTACTGCGCCGACTGAAGGCACGAGGCAGCAGTTCATCGGTCACATTTTCTTTGATCTCACGGGATTGTTTACGGCCGAGTTTGTAGCCTTGCTGCTCTTCTATTTCAGCAATACGTTCATTTGCGATTTGGTTGACCACAGTAGAGGGTAGGAGTTTTTGTTCTGTACCCATAGCGATCAGAAATTGTTGATTCTGGCTAAAGACGAGATTTTCATCTTTTCTGGGGGAAATCCAGCCTCGGCTTTGCATGTCCATGCTGCCGCATCGCTGAAAAACATGCCGAGCTAATTGTGTTTCCATTTGATTCGCTGTGATTTCCCAGCCAGCAGGTAAACGGTAAGTTTGAAGATTTTTAAACCACATAGTTAAAACTCAAGACGGAAAAAGAGGGATATTGTACAGTCTGAGGCAAGTAAGTTGGCTATTTTTCGTGTCGATTAATATTGTTAAAGGGGTGGCTTGTGTTTTCGTTATAATTTCATTTTACTGTGTGGGGAATGTGCTTTTGGTACAACGAAAAATTCATCATGGCATGATGGCTGCAGTGTTTACGGCAATGGGAATATTGCCCGTGATTGAAGCTGCGCATGCTGAGCCAAATGCCTACAATGACCGGCTTTCTGGTGGGTGGGGTGGCGCTCGAAGTGCTATGTCCGATCAAGGGTTTGACTGGGATATTACGTATAAGATTGATTACATTGTTAAATTAAATGGCAATCGTGAGAGGGGCAATACATTCTGGCTGGATAATCTCGATGTGGTTGTTTCTTTCGACGGTGAAAAATCAGGCGTTAAAGGTTTTTCATCAATGTTCCATGTATTAAGTAATCGCGGTCAGAAGCCTGCCATTGAAAGCGACCGTTTGCCCCATGGCTTGGATAATATCGAAACGCCAAGGGGCGGGAATACCACAAAAATCTATCAAGCCTGGATTCAGCAGTCCTTTGGAGAAAGTGGCATATCAGTTTTGGCCGGGTTGTACGATTTAAATTCGGAATTTTATGCCACTAAATCTTCAGCGCTGTTTATTCATCCTACCTTTGGGATCGGTGCTGAATTAGCTGGTACCGGACAAAATGGCCCATCTATTTTTCCGACTACATCACTTGGTCTGCGATTGAAGTACGAATCCACAGGCGGTGCATACGCACAAGCAGTTTTGCTGGATGGTGTTCCAGGTGACCCGGATAACCAGCATGGTACTCATATCCAGTTTAGCAAAGGTGATGGCACATTTTTTGTATCTGAGATAGGTTGTCTGACTGAATCGGGGAAAGAGTCCAGTGGGAAATTTGCATTTGGTGCGTGGCGTTATACAGCAAAATTTGATGATTTACTGGATGTAGATGCTGCCGGTAATCCAATCCGTCGAAATAGTTATGGTGTTTATGTTTTAGGCGAGCACACCCTATGGCAAGCAGGTGAAAAACGATTGCGAGGCTTTTTAAGGGTGGGTAGAACAGAAGGAGATACCACCCAGTTTGAACAGGCATTAGGCGCAGGGTTGTTGTGGGAGGGTTTCATTCCGGGGCGCCCGGGTGACCAATTGGGACTTGCGTATGCCCAGGAAACTAATTCAATCAAATACCGCCTGTCATCAGGTATTTCTGTTGATCGTGAGCGTTCACTGGAGTTGGCTTACCGGAGTAAAATAACACCATGGCTTGCTATTCAGCTTTTTGCACAATATTTGCTGAATCATGGCAGCGATCCTGCAGAGAATAAAACATGGTGGCTTGGTATGCGTTTTCAGCTTGATGTGTAAATAATAAATTTGTTGAATCAGTTTGTTGCGTAATTCTACGTCACTCCCAGCTTCATTTTGCCAATATCTGAACTAATATAAAAGTCATCTTTCTGTTGCTACTTGCTTAGACAAGGAGGCGTGTGATGGCTACAGCACTTCATTCGGTTTCGGGGCTTGATTTTCGTCCTGTTTCTCACCTGCACCCTTCCCCCAGGGATTGGCGTGATCAATTTATTTATTTTTTGTTGGTAGACCGTTTTGACAACAATGTTGCCGGTTTGCAGCCGTTTAAACCAGGCATTACGCCAACTGGGCGAGATCCTGAAAAGGGCCATCGCTTCCAGGGCGGTAATTTAAAAGGAATTACCCGTCGACTGGACTACATAAAAGGGTTGGGCTGCACAACTATCTGGTTAAGCCCTATCCTTAAAAACAGGCCTGATCTGTCTGACACCTACCATGGGTATGGTATTCAGGATTTTATGCACGTGGACCCTCGTTTCGGCACATTGCAAGACCTGCAGGAATTAACAGCAGAGGCACATTCGAGGGAAATGTATGTCATTCTGGATGTGGTGCTCAATCATACCGGTGACGTCTGGCAATATCCGGATGATAATCCCTATTACTTTTATGAAGATCAGACCTTTCCCTTTGGTGGCTGGCGTGAAGCGAATCCAATACCCGAATTTCAGGATGATGATGCAATTTGGCCGGTGGAATTGCAAACCCCCGACGCTTTCAAACGTCGGGGGCAGATTCGTGACTGGAATGATCCGGTTGAGGCGAGGGATGGAGATTTTTTAAGTCTAAAGGAACTGGACCTTCCACGCCCTACGGTTCTGGATACGTTGATTAAAATCTATAAATACTGGATTGCTACTGCAGATATTGACGGATTCCGGATTGACACAGTCAAGCATATGGAAAGTTCGGCAACCGCAATATTTTGTAACGCAATGCGCGAATATGCGAAGCGTATTGGTAAATATAACTTCTTTTTATATGGCGAAATTGTTGCGGATGATGCAACGATTCAAAAATACATTGGCAGAAATAGTCGTATAGAAGGGACCAACGAACGCTTCCCTGCCCTGGATGCAGCACTGGATTTTCCTTTGTACTTTTTGCTTGAAGATGTCATAAAAGGGTTCGCCAGTCCTGCATTTTTACGAAATCGCTACGAAGAGTTTTATGATTTGTATGCTGATCATGGTGAAGCTGGGCGTTATTTCGTGACCTTTGTAGATAACCATGATCAGATGGCCAGACCTTACCGTCGCTTTATGTACAATAATCCGTACCAGCGGCAAGCGGTCCTCGCTATTGGATATTTGCTCACCAGTCAGGGGGTGCCTTGTATTTATTATGGAACAGAGCAAGGTTTTGATGGTGCTGGATCAGATGACAGTTATGTCAGGGAATGCATGTTTGGTGGTTCCTGGGGGGCATTTAATACTACTGGAGGACATTTCTTTAATCCTGATCATCCCATTTATAAAGCGATTCGTATTATTGCCAGAATTCGTAGTAAAGAACCTGCATTGCGCTATGGCCGGCAATATTTCAGAGAAATTTCAGAAAATGGGCTGGATTTTGCGCAGCCTATGGATGGGCATTGCACATTGGCTTACTCACGGATTCTGGATACGGAAGAGGTTTTAGTGTGCTTGAATTTAGATAATGTTCCTCGTTCGGACTATATAACGGTGGATGTTAAGCTAAGCGGTAAGGGGCGGATGATGGGGGATATGATGCATGGAGGCAAAGTAAAGATTCAGGAAATGAATAATCGGGCCTATGTTCAAGTGATGTTGCCGGCACACGGCATGGCGATACTGAAATGTGAATAGCCCATAATGAAGATGAATTATGGATTTTTTAACTGGTGCGGATAGTGAGACTCGAACTCACACGCCTTGCGGCACTGCCCCCTCAAGACAGCGTGTCTACCAATTCCACCATATCCGCAAAGAGGGATAACCAGACCAGATTTTAAATGGAAATTTCGGATGAAACTGCCGAAAATTTGGTCTGTGTTAATTATACTATCGACGACGTCCAAATGTTTTAGGGCGTGACTCATTTACTTTCAAAGGGCTTCCTTTGAGATCTTTCCCATTCAGTCCCATAATCGCCGCTGCAGAGTGCGCCTTGCCGGGCATCTCTACAAAACCGAAGCCTTTTGATACGCCGCTAAACAGATCTCTTGCAATCTGCACAGTCTTTACCTGGCCAAAAGCTTCGAACGCAGCTTGTAATTCTTCTTCGGTTACTTCTGGTGCTAGATTGCCTACAAAAATCTGCATTGATGGCCTCTCATATTTTGCCAATCTGGTGAAGATTGGCGAGTTGTTAGTCTGTCTCTGATCGCTCAGATCGCTAATTTTGTAACCTGAGTTTCAAAAAATAGCGTGACATGAATGGCACTGAAAAAACAGAAGGGCTTGGATTTCTCCAAGCCCTTTCTCAATATGGCGTCCCCAACGAGATTCGAACTCGTGTTACCGCCGTGAAAGGGCGATGTCCTAGGCCTCTAGACGATGGGGACCAAAACTCAAGCATTGTATACGTTTTGAACTATTTCTGCAATGATTTTATCACCTTTTCGATGACATTTGTGTCATTACAGTACCTAGTAGCAAAAGCGCAAAACCTACCGGAACCAGACTCAACCAAAAACCGATTGTGTCTTCGTCACCACTGGAAAAACTGGCAAAACCGACTATCAAACCGATTATGCTGCTAATTATTCCAAGCCATACGGTGATTACTCCGATACGGTGCATTTTTCCTTTTTCTCCAGTTCAACCAAGGTCGTTCTGAAGTACCTGCTTTTGGTGGAGATAAGCGGGATCGAACCGCTGACCTCTTGCATGCCATGCAAGCGCTCTCCCAGCTGAGCTATACCCCCGAAAGGTTGTGAATTATACGTATCAAGTATGCGCTTGTAAAGATTCTCCAAGGATAATTTTCACTTTATTTTACACAGGGTAATTTTGGAGGTGATTTTGTACTCTGCGTAGTGATTCTTCCCGGCCAAGCAGTTCAATAATGGCATCAATGGAGGGGGTCTGGGTTTCTCCCGTGATCATGATGCGCAGGGGCATAGCGATCTTGGGGAATTTTAGCCCATGTGCACCGACGGTTTCTTTTAGCAGTGCATTGATTGCTTCTTGCTTCCATTCAATGGATTCCAGTTTTGTTGCAAAATCACTTAAGGCTGGTTTTACTTCGGCAGTCAGGTGCTGAAGCTTCAGATCTTCATGGGGTTCCAGTACACGGTAAAAGTAGACAGCTGCATCTGCAAGCTCTTTGAGTGTATTGACCCGATCTTTCAGTAAACCGATCACTTTTTCTGGATCAGGTCCATGGGCTGGATTGCAGCAATCCACTTCCATGAATGGTTTTGTTAGTTCTACCAAACGGGGGTTATCTGTGGCTTTGATGTATTGCTGGTTTACCCACGTGAGCTTTTCCGGGTTGAATTTGGCTGGGGATTTGCTGATATCTTTAAGATCAAACCATTCAACAAGCTGTGAAAGGGAAAAGATTTCCTCATCACCATGAGACCAACCCAGGCGAGCCAGATAGTTCAGCAATGCTTCAGGCAAGTAACCATCTTCAAAATATTGCATAACGCTGACTGCGCCGTGACGCTTTGAAAGTCGTTCGCCATCATGTCCCAGTATCATGGGTACATGGGCATATTTTGGTATTGGGGCGCCAAGCGCCTTTAGTATATTGATCTGTCTAGGAGTATTGTTAAGGTGGTCGTCGCCGCGAATAACGTGGTTGATTTCCATATCCCAATCATCTACCACAACACAAAAATTGTAGGTAGGCGTGCCATCTGCACGGGCAATAATCAGGTCATCTAGTTCAGTGTTTTGAACAATCACGGTTCCCTTGACCAGATCATCGATGATCACTTCACCATCAATCGGATTTTTGAAGCGAATAACCGGCTTTACATCCACCGGCGGGGTGGCGGTAGAGTCGCGCCAACGCCCGTCATAGCGAGGTTTTAGTCCTGCAGCACGTTGTGCCTCCCGCATTTTATCCAGTTCTTCAATACTGGCATAACAATGGTAAGCCTTGCCTTCATCCAGTAGATGTTGAATAACCTGGTTATAGCGGTCCATTCGCTGCATCTGATAAAAAGGGCCTTCATCGTAACCCAGTTTCAGCCATTCCATACTGTCCAGGATGGCTTTGACTGATTCAGGCGTTGAACGCTCCAGATCCGTATCTTCAATGCGCAGAACAAATGTTCCACCATGTTTGCGAGCAAATGCCCATGAGAAGAGAGCGGTGCGTGCGCCGCCAATATGCAGGTAGCCGGTTGGGCTTGGGGCAAAGCGTGTTCGAATCATCTTAGAGCTTTATATCAGGAGAAAAAAGTGTATTTTACGACAGTTCGCTGGAGTTATGTTGGTTAAGCATTATGTGAATAGCTTGAGACAGGTATTTACGTGAGTTACGTTATCAGTGTTGTAGGCAGCGTTAAATCAGATATGAATCATTTCGCAACCGCTACTATCGCAGCGCAAATATCCGCCATGTTCATACCAGTCGGGTAAAACCCAGCGCTCACAGATTTTCCCATCAACCGTTTCAGCATGTTTTGCAGGGCGGTGTGTGTGGCCATGGATTAAGCGGGGATAGTTGTAAATCCGTAAGGTATTTTGAACCGCTTCGTTGGTGACATCCATGATTTCTGTTGATTTTTGTGTTTGAGCTTGTTTGCTGGACTCGCGTAAACCTTCAATAATCATTTTGCGTTCAGCAAGCGGTTTGGCAAGGAAGGCTGCTTGCCAGGCTGGATTCCTGACCTGGTCGCGGAAAGCAATATAAGCAATGTCGTCAGTACACAAAGTGTCGCCGTGCATGAGCAGGGTGGAAGTGCCGTGTAAATCGAATAAATAGGGATCCTTTAGCAGTGTCATGCCCGCAGCTTTACAGAATTTTTCACCAACCAGAAAGTCCCTGTTGCCATGCATAAGGAAAAGTGCAACACCTCTGTCTTTAAGTTGGGAAAATGCTGAAGCTACTTCTGTATGTAATGGCTCATCAATATCATCATCGCCAGGCCAGTATTCGAACAAATCACCCAGTACATATAGCGATTCCGCTTTGGTGGCTGTGTTTCTTAAAAAATCAAAAAATAAAGTGTTCGTGTGCTGCCGGGAGATGCAGAGATGTGTGTCTGAAATGAATAAGGTATGTGGCATCAGGAATTCAGAAGAGACCAGAGACGGAAAGCAGAAGGGTTAGGATAGTGTGTTTCGGTTTTATCGCCGAGAAAATAAATTTTCCCGGCGATAAATTGAAATTAGCAGACTTCGGCGCTTTCGATAATCACGCTTTCTACCGGAACGTCCTGATGTCCGGCTTTGTTACCAGTTTTGACTTTCAGAATCTGGTCCACAACCTCCATACCTTCAGTCACTTTGCCAAACACACAATAGCCCCAGCCTTGAGAATTGGCTGCGGTATAGTTTAGAAAGCCATTGTCTGCACCGTTGATAAAAAACTGTGAGCTGGCAGAATGCGGGTCTGGTGTGCGAGCCATGGCAACGGTGTATTTGTCATTTTTCAGGCCGTTGTCAGCTTCATTTTTGATTTGAGCGCGGGTGGCTTTTTGGGTCATGTCGGCATCAAATCCGCCACCTTGAACCATGAATCCATTAATCACTCGATGAAAAATAGTGCCATTAAAAAAGCCGTCATTGACGTACTGTAAAAAGTTTTCAACTGTAACAGGGGCTTTTTCTGCGTTTAGTTCCAGAGTGATGCTACCCATATTGGTGTGAATCTTAACCATGTGCTTTCCTTTTCTTTTTTGAGTTACTGATAGTTTGCTTTTTTACGGGTTGCTCCGCTATTTTTTCGGTCACCAATGTGACGTCTTCGATCACAATGGGCTGAACCGGAACGTCAGAAGCGAATTGACCGGAAGCTGATGTCGGGGACGAGGAAATGTTTTGAACAATGTCCATCCCTTTAATGACTTTCCCGAACACAGCATAGCCATAATAATTGGGTTCTTTTTTGTAGTGGTTCAGGAACAGGTTGCGTTCTACATTGATGAAGAACTGGGATGTGGCTGAATCGGGATCATTAGTGCGCGCCATGGCCAAGGTGCCGGGTTCGTTTTTCAGACCATTGGTTGCTTCATTGGGAATAGATGCTAATGTGGGTTTAGCATGCAAATCGGGTGTGAAGCCCCCCCCTTGAATTACAAAGCGATCAACGACCCGATGAAATACGGTGCCTTTGTAAAAACCGCTTTTTACATAATTGATGAAGTTTTCAACGGTTTTTGGGGCTTTGTCCGGATAAAGTTCGAGTAGTATGTCACCACGACTGGTCTTTAATTCTACCTGTGGGTAACCGGCCTGAGCATTAAAGCAGATAGCCATGCTAATAAGGATAAGCAGGAATTTCATTTGGTTCTCCATGATCATGTTTTTTAGCTCACGGCCCCTTCGTAAACGATTTTCCACTGGTTGTTTTCAAGTTTCCAGTACTGTCGTTTCCGCATCTGATTACTCAAGTTATTGCTCTGATAATCCTGATCAAAAGTCACTACGGCCATGTTGTCAATTTCAGGATAACGGAAGATGCTAACGTTGGACAAATTAACTTTAATCCATGATTTACTGGCATTTACCTGTCGTTTCTGATCTTCCCACTCGGGTAGCTTCTGGCCGTCGGCATGGAAGTTTTTTGAATAATTCTGGATATAGCGGTTTGTGTCGCGACTTTCCCAATCGTGACGCCAATTATCAATTTGCTGGTTAAGTGCAATGCGCTGTGCATTGGATCGATTCTGGTCTACCCACTCAATTTTTTCTGTGATCACTACTGGTGTTAATCCGACCTGGATCTTTTTAGCAAGGGAATCCAGATCCTGGTTGGTCAGGACGACACAGCCACTGCTGGCACGGGGGGGGCGGCTATAAGTATCGCCAGGAGTACCATGTAGCCAGATGCCGTGGCCATTTCGTCCCATTTTCTTGTCCCATTCGTTGGGGTAGCTGATCGGAAATGCACCTGTACCATAGAAATCGGTAAGCTTTCCTTTAGGCAGGTTGGCCGTTACAAAGTAGACACCAGTTGGTGTGCGTAAATCGCCTTCTTTGGTTTTGTCACCGCCGTTTTTACCAACAGTGATGTAGTAGTCAGAATCGTATTGTAATTTTCCGTCAGTATTTCCAAACAGGTAGAGTCGAGATTTACTGATGTCTACTACTATCGCGTATTTTTGTTTTGTCTGGAGCTGCAACAGATTGCTAGGTACTAAATGTGTCGGTGGCTGCTGCACGTAACGCTGGAGGCGTGCTCTGGCTTCATCACGAAAATCTGTGATGCTTTGCTGAGGGGCATCCGTGGCGCTTCCGATATTACTAATGGGTTGTGCCCGGGCCATGAGTAAATCGCCCTTGATGAGTTGGGCCAGACGAAAGTTGGGGTTGATTTTAAGTAATGCTTCAATATTGCTCAGCGCAGCACCCAGCTGGTTGCGCTGGATGTCGAGCAGGCTTTGAACCAGCATGGACTCTAATGATAAGGGTGCTTGCGGCACATTATTGATGGGCTGGAAGTGTCTCGGTACAGGGCCGCCCATCGGAATGGCGGAAGGAGTGGCAAAGGTCAGTGCCGCCAGTACGCCATACTGAATGGTTTTTTTGAAACGTTTTATCATGCTTTACCGGCCGATTTTTTCTTCAAGAATAACCCATTTTCCACCTGATTTAACAAAATCCAATGTTTTCATGGTTGAGCTTTTCAGGCTATCCGAGCGGTATATCTGTCTGAATGTTGCTGAAGCATGGCTTGCATCGGAAATTCTGATTTTGGGTGACACAATTGCAACCTGGATTGATTTGGGGCTGGTGACCCGTTCCTTCCGGCCATTTTCCCAATCGGCACGTTTTTCGCCTCTTGGTGTTTTGAAATCTTTGGCATAGTAAGATAAATATGCCTTTGCATTTCTATCTGACCAGGCTTTTGCCCATTCGTTCAGTGTGGAGAGCACTTCGTCGTGTTGTTCGGAAGCGGCATGTTTTGCAGGCTGCTCAACAATGGGTTTTGGAGCTGGCTTTGTTTCTGCAACGGGAGGGAGGGCGACAGCTGCAGTTTTGGCCGGACTGGTCACAGTCTCGGTTCTAATTGGGGTTTTTTGCCCTGTGTTTTTCAAATCATCAAGCTTCGCAGGCGTTCCCATTGTATTTGCTGGAGGAGCTGCGATTGGTTTTGCGGTGTTTAGAGCAATGGTGGTTGCGGGCTGTTTGCTGACAGTCGCTCTAGGCAGTGATTGTGACCCTTTTGAACCAGGGTTAAATAGCTCTCTTACCAAAGACAGTTTGATTTGGGCTGTGGTGTTGGATTTGTCCAGCTGCAAAGCTTTGTCATAGGCCTGACTCGCCATCTTGGCATAAATATCGCCCAGATTTTCGTGGGCGGTTGCATAGGTAGGATGGGTACGAATAGCAGCTTCCAGCGCAGATTTCGCTTTATCGTATTGGCCTTGGGAATAATACAAAACGGCCAGATTGTTATAAGGCTCAGGAAGATTTGGATAGTCCTGGGTCAGGTCGTTGAATATTTTGATCGCTTCGCTGGCATTATTCTGCTCGGTTAAAATAATGCCTTTCTGAAAACGGGCCTGAGCATCCTTTGGGTGTGCTGCCAGATATTTATTCAGTAGTTCAATTGCTTCAGCACTTTTCCCCTGCCGTGCCAGTTGTTGAGCATCTGTTAGTTCGTCAGCATGAACCGCAGACATGCAAAATAGCGGAAGGCAGAGAATGGCTGTTTTGAGAAGCGGGTGCAGTGCAGTAATGCGTATCTTGATCATTATGATATGCTTTGAAAAGTTGTTGTATTACCCGAATTCTAACAAGAAGCAAGGTGATTGCAAAATAGGATTGTAATTCTGATGTCGATGCAGGGAGTAAATTTCGGGTAAAATCGCGCTTTTGCATTAATTAACATAGAAAAACGAGCTGAAATATGAGCAGTAACGAACGTGATCCCGTTCCCCATTTTATCCGTAATATCATCGAAGCTGATTTAAAAGGCGGTAAACACAAGTCTGTTGTGACGCGTTTTCCGCCAGAGCCTAATGGATATCTGCATGTAGGTCATGCTAAATCGATTTGTCTGAATTTTGGTTTGGCGCTGGATTATCAAGGTAAGTGTAATTTACGCTTTGATGATACCAATCCGGAAAAAGAAAGTGAGGAGTATGCCCTTTCTATTCAGGATGATGTGCGCTGGCTCGGATTTCAGTGGGACGGGGAAGTGCGCTGGGCCTCTGACTACTTTGAACAACTTTACGCTTTTGGTGTTGAACTGATCAAACAGGGCAAAGCGTATGTGTGTGATCTGACACCCGATGAGATGCGTGAATATCGGGGTACCTTGACTCAGCCTGGCAAGGACAGTCCTTTCCGCAATCGCTCTGTTGAAGAGAATACTGAGCTGTTTCAGAAAATGCGGGCAGGGGAATATCCGGACGGTTCCAAGGTATTGCGGGCTAAAATTGATATGGCTTCTCCTAATATCAATATGCGTGACCCGGCAATTTACCGGATTCGCCGTGCACATCATATTCGGACTGGAGATAAATGGTGTATTTACCCGATGTATGATTACACCCATTGTATTTCTGATGCACTGGAAAATATCACCCATTCACTTTGTACGCTGGAGTTTGAAGACCATCGGCCGCTATATGACTGGGTGCTGGATCAAATATCGGTACCTTGCCATCCGCAACAAATTGAGTTTTCACGGCTGGAACTGCAATACGCCATAACCAGCAAACGTAAATTGAATCAATTGGTGACGCAAGGGCTGGTTTCAGGCTGGGACGATCCTCGTATGCCAACGATTGTCGGTATGCGCCGCCGCGGTTATACGCCAGAAGGAATCAGGGAGTTTACGCGTCGCATCGGGATTTCAAAAAGCGATAATGTGGTGGATATGTCGGTGCTTGAGGGTTGTATTCGTGAAGACGTAGAAGCCAAGGCACCACGTGTGATGGCTGTGGTCAAGCCACTGAAAGTAACTATTACCAACTTTGTTGAAGGCGAGTCACAATCCCGTGAAGGCGAATTCCATCCTCAGCGCCCTGAATTAGGTAAGCGGGTAGTGCCTTTTGCCAAAGAAATCTGGATTGAGTCGGATGATTTTATGGAATTGCCTCCTGATGGCTTTCATCGTTTAAAGCCCGGTGGTGAAGTGCGTTTGCGCTACAGTTATGTGATGTGCTGTGATGAAGTGATTAAAGATGCTGCAGGTAATGTAACAGAGCTTCGTTGCTCTATTGATCCTGAAACTCTGGGTAAAAACCCGCAAGGACGTAAAGTGAAGGGCGTGATTCACTGGGTGTCGGTTGAAGATGCGTTACCTGTGGAAATAAGACTTTATGACCGACTTTTTACGGTACCTAAGCCGGATAGTGATAAAGAACAGGATTTTCTGGCGTTCCTGAATCCTGATTCGCTTACTGTGGTGCAAGGCTGGGTGGAACCCTCTGCCCGTGATGCGCAACCGGAAATGTTGTATCAGTTCGAGCGGTTGGGCTATTTCTGCGCTGATCGGCGAGATCATAAACCAGGTGAACATCTTGTGTTTAACCGGACTGTGACGCTCAAGGATTCGTGGGCTAAGGAACAAGGCTAATGGACGACAACCAGCTCGACAACACTAAGCTCCAGTCATTGAAGTCCCTGTCGACGGTGATTTATGCGTTGTTAGCGCTGACTTGGGTATTTGGCGTGTCGGCTATTGTTGCAGTGGTCATGGTATATATCAAGCGGGATGAAGCGGCCGGGACCTGGCTGGAAAGCCATTTTCTTTGGCAGGTACGTACATTCTGGTACGGTTTGCTATGGGCGGTAATTGGGGGCATGACATTATTTTTTGGCATTGGCTGGATTATTTTAATGGTCAATGTGGTTTGGTGTATTTATCGTATTGTCAAAGGCTGGCTCAATCTGAACGACAATAAACCTATGTATTCTGAAAGTTAAAATGTTAAAAATATACAACACACTGATACGCGAAAAGCAGGAATTTAAACCGATTAAACCGGGCAAGGCCAATATGTATGTATGCGGCATGACGGTTTATGATTATTGTCATCTGGGGCATGCCCGGGTGATGGTGGTGTTCGATTTGGTACAACGCTGGCTTAAGGTATCAGGTCTGGAAGTGAGCTATGTGCGCAATATTACGGATATTGACGATAAAATCATTAAGCGCGCTGCAGAAAACAATGAGCCCATTGATCAGCTAACGGGACGTTTTATTGCCGCAATGGATGAGGATGCGGCAAAACTGGGCGTGCAAAAACCGTCTTTTGAGCCACGTGCTACACAGTTTGTGCCTGGAATGGTGGCCATGATTGAAACCCTGGTTGGCAAGGGGCTTGCATATCCAGCGGATAATGGGGATGTGTACTACGCTGTCCATAATTTTTCCGGTTATGGCAAGCTTTCTGGTAAATCGCTGGATGACCTGCGCGCTGGTGAACGGGTAGAGGTAGATACCCATAAGCGAGATCCACTGGATTTTGTTTTGTGGAAAGGGGCTAAACCTGGTGAACCCGCTTGGGATTCTCCCTGGGGAAAAGGTCGCCCTGGCTGGCACATTGAGTGTTCTGTCATGAGCGAGCATTATTTGGGTGCTCATTTTGATATTCATGGCGGCGGGCAGGATTTACAGTTTCCTCACCACGAAAATGAAATTGCGCAGAGTGAAGGTGCTCATGACCAAGCATTCGTTAATTATTGGATGCATAACGGTTTTGTGCGTGTTGACAACGAGAAGATGTCCAAGTCATTGGGAAATTTTTTCACTATTCGCGAAGTATTCGAAAAGTACGATCCGGAAGTGGTCCGCTATTTCATCTTGCGCGCACATTATCGTAGCCCGCTGAATTACTCTGATCATCATCTGGATGATGCAAAACACGCCTTGACCCGTTTTTATACTGCGTTGCGCGGTATCAGTATCAACCCGACTGAAATTGATTGGGAAGGGGCCTATGCTGCCCGCTTCAAGGAAGCAATGGATGATGACTTTAATACACCAGAAGCGGTTGCCGTGTTGTTTGATCTCGCTAACGAGGTAAATAAATCAAAGTCATCTGAAGAGGCCGGTCTGCTCAAACAATTGGCGAATGTTCTCGGAATATTGCAACGTGATCCCGAAGAGTTCTTCAAAGCGGGATTGAGCGAATCTGCCTACACGCCTGAAAAAATTGAGCAGCTGATTGCAGACCGAGCTGCAGCACGAAAAGCAAAAAACTTTGCGGAAAGCGATCGAATTCGCAAAGAGCTGCAGGATGCAGGGGTTGTGCTGGAAGATGCGTCGCAGGGAACCATATGGCGTCGTGAGTGAAGTTTCAGAATAGAATCAAGGCCGCATGAGCGGCCTTTTTTATGAATATCTGGCATCGCAAATTACTGGTGAATCAGTATAATCATTCTAAAAGCCACCAAATAAAAGAGTCGGAATATAAAAATTGTCAGTTTTACTTAGTTGGGTTATTGCAAAATTTCAGGTATTCAGTTGTCTGCAGTTTCTGGGGAGATAAATCATAAGCAGCTTCAAGACTATTTTTCCACCTTTACTTATTGAATTGCAACGTCACTTGGCATTGATCAAGCGTGTGTCAGATGCTGCTTTAGATGGTGCTGCAGCAAAAAAAACAGGTTTGCTTTCCGCTGACTACTGGAAATGGTATGAAGGGGAGGGCAGTGCTCGAATTAAAGAGTTGAATCATCCTGAATTGACAGCTGAATGGGCGCGCCTGGGTAAACTTCATACTCAGTTTCTCAATGCAGCCAATAGTTGTGTGAAAGCGGCAGCTGACGGCGATAAAATTCACGTCAGCCAAGGATTGGAAAGGGTCTTTGAGCTTTCTTCTGAACTGATGGGTTTGCTTGTAAGTGCTAGCTTGAGCGAACTGACTGCTGCGGTGTCTGATCATGAGCATAAACTGGCGATGCGTCATGAGCGGGATTTTATGGATGCCGCGCAAATTGGGCGCTTTGTGGTTCGGCTTTCAGATAATGTATTGTTAGAGGCAGACAATAACTTTCTGAATTTTCTGGGCTATGTGTGTGAGCAGACAGAAGGCAGCGAGATAAAGAAGTTTCTCGATGCTAAATCTTATCAACGCCTGCTTGGTTCGATTTCAGAAAAAGAGCCAAATGGCCGCTCGAATATTCATTTTAAACATGCAAACGGCCAGAAAGTCCCCATGCTGGTTATCTCCTATCCTGACGAGAATGCAGAGGGTAAGGTATTGCGCTGTTTTGCCGCTAATTTATCCGAGATAGAGGGGGAAATTCAGCAGCGCCGATTATTATCAGCTGCGGTTGAGGTTTCTGATCAGGCAGTATTGATCTGTAATGATCATCAGGAAGTTGTCTATGTAAATCCAGCGTTTTCACAATTAACGGGGTATTCTGCAGAAGAGGCAATAGGAAAAAACCCACGATTTCTCCAAGGTAAAGATACAAGCCAGGCAACGCGTATTGTGCTTAGGGAAACATTGGCTGCTGGCAGGAAAGCGCACGTGGAAATGCTGAATTACACCAAGGAAGGGCTGCGTTTCTGGATTGACTTGTCCATTGTGCCGGTAGCGAATGATAGCGGCGATATCACCCATTTTGTTGCGATTCAACATGATATTACCGAGCGTAAGGCAGCAGAGCAGGCCATTGCGCGAATTGCGCTGGAAGACCGGTTGACGGGCTTGCCTAACCGACGAGCCGCAGAAAACAGGCTCGAAACTGACTGGAATCGCGCACGACGAACAGACAGTGAATTCGCAATTGCAATTGTGGATATTGATCGTTTTAAATTGGTGAATGATCAGCATGGTCACCATGTGGGCGATCAGGCTTTGAAGCATGTTGCAGATCTGATGGCTACCTGTTTGCGTGGTGGCGACTGGATTGCGAGATGGGGAGGGGAGGAGTTTTTATTGTGTTTTCACGGCATGGATGGTCGTGGCGCACATAATGCCGCTGAGCGCGTACGTAAACTGGTTAAAGCCAACCCGCTTAAGATGCCACTGGGTGAAATTCCGCTGACTATCAGTATGGGGTTGTCCATGTACAACCAGAAACATGAGAATATTGATTCATTGCTGGCACAAGCTGATGCACTACTTTATGAAGCGAAGCACAGTGGGCGGGATAAAGTGCTTTGTTCCGGATCGGCAAATTCAAATAAAAATAGTGTTATTTGGGAAGGATCGCAAGTGCAAGGGGCATTGCACGATGGTCGTGTGATTCCGGTTTTTCAGCCTATCGTCAACTTATGCACTGGCAAAATTGTTGCCGATGAGGCGTTGGCTCGCATTCGTAATGCAGATAATTCGCTTGTGCCAGCTGCCAGTTTCATTCAAGCGTCCGAATCCCTGCATCTGGTTGCTTCAATAGATAAAATGGTTTCTGTCAGCGCAATGAATCGTTGCGCACGTGCAATGAAAGTTGGTGGAGAGGGACTTGGGCTGGCACATTTTATTAATTTGTCCCATCAATTTTTAGCTAATGTGGAGCAGGTTGATACGTTGCTGGAGCACGCCAAAGGGTTTTGTGGAGATAATTGTGATCAGAAGGGTAATGCAAAACCGCTGGTAATCGAGATTACCGAGCGCCAGAGCGGGGATATTCTGACTCTGAAGAAAAACCTGAAGCCGCTGACCGACTTTGGTATCCGGCTCGCGCTAGATGATTTTGGCAGCGGAAACTCATCATTCTTGTATCTGGCCGAACTTCCGGTTGATTTTCTGAAAATAGAGGGGTGGATGGTTGGGCGAATTATCCAGGATAAACGGGTTCGCCAACTGGTTGAAAGTATTGTGTCAACTGCCCGGAATTTTAATGTGATTACTATTGCAGAATGTGTTGAAGATGCTGAAACAGCCAGAATTCTTTGCGAAATTGGCGTAGATTGGGCTCAGGGCTATTATTTTGCCAAGCCAGAAATCGATGATGTCTGGGATAATTAACTGCATGACTGTTTAATTTAAGCTGAGACTACGTCATTCATTAACGAGATTTTGCAGGCGTTTTTCTCTCCAGCCATTGCCAGAAAGCACCGCTTGCTCTTTCCGTTCCTGTGATCAGGTAATTAAATACATTGTGATTTTTGGCTATCCATTCCATTTGCGTGCTGGCGCCAAATCGTCCGCATAGCAGGATGCGGTCTTCCTGTTGCAGATTGAAATCTTCGTCTGGTAATAGGTACTCGGTGTCGCCGCGCTGCACCAATAGTACAATACAAGCCAGGCGTTCATTGCGATTGCGCGGGTCACGATAAAGATCGCTAATGCAAACTTGTGATGCTTCTAAAATCCCCTTGAACAGGGCGGGTGAGTCTTGCTGGGTAATATATAGTGCCCAGGTTTGAGGCACTTCATTACCGGAAATACCACCGATACGACTGACTAGCTGATTGGCCCATTCATTTGTATTCAATCTGGCAAGTTGCAAAAACTCGGATAAGAGGGGCGTTGTGATGAGAGCAAAGATCTTATTTGCAATCACACTTCCACGCTGCATAGTCAGATCCAGTTTTGCAGCTGCGAAGATGCTGTCATTACGATGGGTATTCTGACGGGCAACTATGAACAGATTGGGATTAAGCATGATAGCCGTCATGATGATGGAAAGGTTGTTTGCATCATTATCTGTGCCGGCGACAATCCCTACCGCGTTCATGATATCTGCCTCCAGCAAAGTGCTGGCTTCAGTTCCGCTTCCGGTGATCGTTCCCGTCGGCGATTCAGTCAATTTTGGGGTGGCTTCAATAAAAGTCAGGGGGATGTTTTCGGACAACAAATGCTTGTGTACTGCCTTGCCAAAGCGGCCGTATCCACACAAAATCCAGCTACCATGTGGCGGAAAGATCGGCTCTCTCAAAGGTTCGTGAGGTACCGCAGTCATCCATTCATAGAGCAAAAACATACCTGGTGCATGAATGGCTAACGAGAGGCGGCCGGCAAAAGTATCGAATGGATTGATGATTTCATCAGTGCCGAATGAAGCCATGTTGGCTTCAATTTCCCGTGATTCTGCACGAGCGATAGTCGGGATGCGGGTATTAAGTAGCTTACTGGTAATGGCTACTTTCAGGTTGACGTCATCATCATCCGTTAAGGCAATCACACCCCGGCAGTTGGCATGGGTTAATCCGGCCAGAATCAGATTGTCGGGTTCTGCAGCATCAGCGCATAACCCTGGGACGGGAGATCTTAAGTCTTCCAGTTCCAGAGCGGTGATGCGATCCTGTGACTTGTCGATTACGATCGAACGATACCCTGATTCAGAAAGTGCACGCACTAGCATGCTGCCTGTATCTCCATAACCACACACTAGAAAGAAAGGATCTGTAATGCGATTCACTGCACGTCGGAAGGTATTTTGCTGGAGAATTGAGCGGAACGATGGGTCTTGTAGCGCAGAGAGTGCTGAACCAATACTGTAAAGCCAGGTAATTACGGTAGCGTAAATACCGACTGTAGCCCACATTCTTTGGGCATCCGTGAATGGGTAGGGTATCTCGCCAAAACCGATGGTGGTGCCCATGAAGCTCACGAAGTAGAACGCATGAAAGAAACTCATGTGCCATGGTTTACCGGCATTGTCGACACCGGGTATCAATACGAACCCCAGGATGGAAACAGCGTAAACGCAAATCAGCGCAATCAGAGGTGTATGAATCCGCCGCAGTAAAATATAGCCAATATTATGCAAACGCTTTCCTCCGGGCCAGAGTTACCGGCGAAATGCTAATGTTTCGGCGACAAAAAGGACGACAGAAGTAATATTGGCCAGTAATGCACCACCAGAAAGAGAAACAATGATTGCCATGATATGCGGAGTCATGCCTGTTTGGGTCCCGTGTTCAACGATGGTCCAGACGATGGCCGCGGTAATTAACTGCAAGTCAGCTACCAGGCTGGTTGCCAGTAAAACAGCACCGAGGTGCGTGCGATCACCAAATTTTAAAACCGTAGCGATCAGGCTCACCACTATGGCAGCAAATAATTCATATTCACTATGATGAACCGGGTTGGCGATGTCTCCGATGAAAAAACCAAAATTCAAGGTGAGTGCCAAAACAATGAAAAATGCGAAAAACACTTTTTCAAGATTCATTTTTATCCTTCCAGTACGTATTGTTGAGTTTTCTTAATATGTAGTTTAACTGAAAAATGATGTGCTGACTGCTACAGGAGCGTAATGGGGGCAAATCGTAATGGACTTAAAGTGAAAAAACCAGAGCGAAACCTGTACAGGTTTTACTCTGGTTTTTTGTTGCAGTGAGATCAATTCACAGAAATATGCTGAAAACAATTACTGGGCAAAGAATTCCTTCACTTTATCCATCCAGGATTTGGCACGAGGATTATGTTTGTCCCCGTCTTGTGCATTCAGGGTTTCCAGTTCCCTCAGCAATTCTTTCTGACGTTCTGTCAGGCTGACAGGGGTCTCTACCACCACATGACACATCAAGTCACCATGGGTTGTGCTCCGCACACCTTTGATCCCTTTGCCACGTAAACGGAAGATTTTTCCCGTCTGAGTTTCGGCTGGAATTTTGATTTTTGCAGATCCGTCCAGGGTAGGGATATCGATTTCACCGCCTAAAGCTGCGATAGTAAAGCCGATAGGCATTTCGCAGTGAAGGTCGTTATGGTCCCTTTGAAACACCTGATGGGGCTTGAGCTGAACCATCACATAAAGATCACCTGCCGGGCCGCCATTAACGCCATGCTCGCCTTCGCCACTTAAACGAATGCGATCGCCTTCATCCACTCCAGCCGGAATACGCACAGAAAGTGTTTTATGGCCTTTGATGCGTCCAGCGCCATGGCATTTTGGACACGGATTGGGAATGCTTTTGCCACTGCCATGACATTTTGGACAAGTTTGCTGAATAGAGAAAAAGCCCTGTTGCATGCGCACCTGACCATGACCCCCACAGGTTGTGCAAGTGACAGGTTCTGTACCTGGTTTTGCACCGGTGCCGCTACAAGTTTCGCACTCATCCATGGTGGGAATGCGAATCTGGGTTTCTGCACCGCGTGCCGCATCTTCCAGACTGATTTCCAGATTGTAGCGGAGGTCTGCGCCACGGTAGACATTGGAGCGTCGACCACCGCCGCCACCGCCGCCAAAGATGTCACCGAAAATGTCGCCAAAAGCATCGGCAAAACCACCGAAACCAGCTCCGCCCTTGGCGTTCTGGTCTACTCCGGCATGACCATACTGGTCATAAGCCTGGCGCTTACTTGCGTCAGACAGAATTTCGTAAGCTTCTTTTGCTTCTTTAAAATGCTCTTCAGCATTAGGATTGTCCGGGTTGCGATCCGGGTGGTGTTTCATGGCCAGTTTACGGTAGGCCTTCTTGATTTCATCGTCGCTAGCGTCCCGGTTGACGCCGAGCACTTCGTAGTAGTCGCGTTTTGACATAATTTAGTTTCACCACAAAGACACACAAGGCAAATGAGTCATCTGGTTGTGTGCAGTCTATTTACCCAAACGAAAGCTATATCTCGCAGGTTTAAGGAAAGCAAAAAGCATTAAAGCACAGAGGTGAGGGATCGAAAGATCGAACCCTCATTAGCTCTGTGCTTCAACAGTCGTCCTTACTTGTTTTCTTTAACTTCTTCGAACTCGGCATCCACTACATCATCGTCAGCCTTATGTTCGCCGCCTTGTGCAGAAGCGCCAGCACCGGCATCTCCTTCTTTGGCATACATCTGCTCAGCCAGTTTATGAGAAGCTTCAGTCAATGCTTTGGTTTTTGCTTCGATTTCGTCTTTGTTATCGCTCTTCAGTGCTTCTTCTGCATCTTTCAACGCAGATTCAATCTTGGCTTTTTCATCTGCACCAATCTTGTCACCGAATTCAACCAGTGATTTTTTCACGGAGTGAACCATCGCGTCGCACTGGTTGCGAGCATTGACCAGTTCCAATGTCTTGCGGTCTTCTTCAGCGTGGGTAGCGGCATCTTGCTCCATACGCTTGATTTCTTCCTCAGACAAACCAGAACTTGCCTGGATTTTGATCTTGTTCTCTTTACCGGTTGCCTTGTCTTTAGCGGAAACGTGCAGAATACCGTTGGCGTCAATATCAAAAGTCACTTCGATCTGAGGCATGCCGCGTGGTGCTGGCGGGATGTCAGAAAGATTGAACTGGCCCAGACTCTTGTTGCCGGAAGCTACTTCCCGCTCACCTTGCAGAACGTGAATGGTCACAGCATTCTGGTTGTCATCCGCTGTAGAAAACACTTGAGATGCCTTGGTAGGAATCGTGGTGTTTTTCTGGATGAGTTTGGTCATCACACCACCCATGGTTTCAATACCCAGAGAAAGCGGGGTAACGTCTAGCAACAGAACGTCTTTCACTTCACCTTGAAGCACACCACCCTGAATGGATGCACCCACTGCTACAGCTTCATCCGGGTTAACGTCTCTGCGCGGCTCTTTGCCAAACAGTTCTTTAACCACTTCCTGCACTTTTGGCATACGGGTCTGACCGCCAACCAAAATCACGTCTGAAATGTCTGAAAGCTTGATGCCGGCATCTTTAATAGCTTGTTTGCATGGCGCAATCGTCCGATTAACCAGTTCTTCAACCAATGTTTCAAACTTGGTGCGGTTGATTTTTACCGCCAAGTGCTTAGGTCCACTGGCATCTGCCGTAATGTATGGCAGGTTCACTTCAGTTTGCTGTGAGCTGGAAAGTTCAATCTTGGCCTTTTCCGCAGCTTCTTTCAGACGTTGCAGCGCCAGGATGTCGTTGCGTAAATCGATACCATTTTCTTTCTTGAACTCATCAGCCAGGTAATCGATGATGCGCTGGTCAAAGTCTTCACCACCAAGGAATGTATCACCGTTGGTAGAAAGTACTTCAAATTGATGCTCGCCTTCAATTTCAGCGATGTCAATGATGGAAATATCAAAAGTACCACCACCCAGATCGTAGACGGCGATTTTGCGGTCGCCTTCTTTCTTGTCCAGACCAAACGCAATGGCAGCTGCCGTTGGTTCGTTGATAATACGTTTTACTTCCAGACCGGCAATACGGCCAGCATCTTTAGTCGCCTGACGCTGGGAATCATTGAAGTAAGCAGGAACGGTAATAACCGCTTCAGTCACTTCTTCGCCCAGATAGTCTTCGGCAGTTTTCTTCATCTTGCGTAAAACTTCAGCAGAAACTTGTGGCGGCGCCATTTTTTTGCCGCGCACTTCCACCCATGCATCGCCATTTTCTGCTTTTACGATGGAATACGGCATCAGGTTAATGTCTTTCTGTACTTCTTTTTCGTCAAAACGACGGCCGATCAGACGTTTTACCGCGTACAGAGTGTTTTTAGGGTTGGTTACTGCCTGGCGTTTGGCTGATGCGCCAGCCAGAATTTCGCCTTCTTCTGTGTAGGCAACGATAGAAGGGGTAGTGCGAGCGCCTTCAGAATTTTCGATAACCTTCGCTACACCATTTTCCATTACAGAAACGCAGGAATTTGTTGTTCCCAGGTCAATGCCGATAATTTTTCCCATGATTTTTCCTTAATTAAATGTTAATGACTTTTTTACTGTTGAATTCAAGGTGAGGGCTGGATTAATAATTTCAACCCTCTTGTTTTGCTTTTGCTACCATAACCAGCGCAGGGCGCAGAATTCGGTCATTCAATTTGTACCCTTTCTGCATGACGCCAATCACCGTATTGGGTGCGGCGTCGGCTTCCACCATGCTCATGGCCTGGTGTTGATGTGGATCAAATTTTTCCCCCATGGGGCTTACTTCGGCAATATTGAATTTTTCAAATACCGAAACCAGTTGCTTCAAAGTGAGCTCAACACCACTTTTCAGATTTTCCAGCGTCGTGTTCTCAACATTGAGTGCCGCTTCCAGACTGTCTTTCACTGTCAGTAGTTCAGAAGAAAAATTTTCAACTGCATACTTGTGAGCATTGCCGATATCTACTTGCGCACGCTTACGGATATTGTCTGCATCCGCTTTGGCGCGAAGCCAGGCATCATGGTGCTCCTGAGCTAAAAGCTCAGACTGCTTCAGCATTTCCTCCATGCTAGGCAGGGTATCTACACCTTCTTCAGCAGCTTGTTGATTGTTTTCAGGGGTTGTTTCGTTCTGTTTATCTTCTTGCATGTAAAGCCTCCTAATATTCCATCACAGGCATATTTAGGCGTAATTTCTTATTTCAAGTGTTTTGGAAAAAATTTTTTCTGTGGCAGATATGTCATTATCTGAATGGAAGGGGCTGTAATAGGACAAAATAGCCGTTGATTTCCAATAAAGTGGATAGGCTGATAGTATATCAGTCGGTGCTAATGAATCGGATTTTAAGACAGGAATTGAAATGGCAGTATCAGAAAAAATGCTGGACCTGACCGGCGAAGCTTCCAGTCAGCTTCAATCGGCAGCTTACCATGAGTTAAAAGATCTGGTGCGCGGCGAGATAGTCACAATGCTGACAAAGCAAGAGCCCACCATGCTGATGAATACCATCAACCTGCATCTGCGTGACAATCTCAGTTGGGAGATTCAACAGGAAGCTGTTGATCTGTGGCGCGTCGTCATCCGACACCGGGAAGACGCTCCGGCAACAGATGTCATTGATCTGTTAACGCGCGATCATAAGCGACTGGATGATTTGTTTGCCCGTTCCCTGCATCATATCAATGCTGGCGAAGTGGCAGAGGCTGCGCCGCTCATCAAAGAATTCATCGTGGGTTTAAAGAAGCATATGGATGTGGAAAATAATATATTGACCCTCTCTTTTGCTGCGCCACGAGATCCTTTTGGTGGTGATCCTACCTCCACCATGTTGCGCGAACATGATGAAATACTGGGGCAGGCAGCCGTCATTGAGTCTTATTTTGAAGACGGATTGCCGGATGCAAAGGAAGTTGCCGCATTTTTTGCAATAATGTCTGGTACGCTGGCAAAGCATGAGTACCGCGAGGAAAGCCTTTTGTTTCCCCATTGGAAGGCAGCTATTTTCAGAGTGCCGGCAGAAATGCAATCAGCCTTGTTCAAAAGAGTGCAGGAAACGTTAATTGAAGGCAGTAATTGATCGTGGTAACGGATTTTTTTAAAAGCAATTTCAGGAGTGACATTGTTTAAACTCATTGGAGCCCTGTTAGGGTATTACTTTTTTGGAATTTTTGGTGCATTTGCTGGTTATTTTATAGGCAGTATTGTTGGGCGCGTTATCGCTTACGGTGTTGGCGGTGTTAACCCACTTAGCAGCCATCATCGCCAAACTGTATTTCTTGAAACGGTTTTCATTTTAATGGGCAAACTGGCCAAAGTAGATGGCCATATTTCTAAAGATGAAATAGCCCATGTCGAACAGTTTATTCAAAAACTGGGCATGTCTGCTGAACACAGGCAGCGAGTGATCATGCTTTTTAAGCAAGGTGCCGCCCCGGATTTTGATTATGAGCCAAACATAAGGCAATTCATGGCCGTTTGCGGCCATACCCACAGCCTGAAACAAATGTTGCTGGTTTACCTCATTGTGATGGCAGTGTCTGACGGCAGTATTGATTTCGCTGAAGAGCGCTTGCTGGTCGATATTGCCCGTCATCTGGGGTATGACCAGCAAGCATTCAAACATATGCTGGATATGGTATTAAACCAAGCGCATTTCGCTGGAGGGCAGACAACTTCTGCCACTAATCTGGATGATGCGTATAAAGCGTTAGGGGTAAGTAAAGAAAGTAGCGATCAGGAAGTTAAACGGGCTTATCGAAAGCTGATGAGTCAATATCACCCGGATAAATTAATGGGGCAGGGTGTGCCTGAAGACATGATTGCAGTCGCCACCGAGCAAGCGCAGGAAGTGCAAGTTGCCTATGATTTAATTACAAAAAGTCGTAAGCAATAGTCTGTAATCGATAAGTGTCATTTGGCCCGTTAGTCGGAAACACGTAAAATAGTCATCAATAAAGTAAACATAGTAAGGGAAATGAATGGAAACGAAACACCAAAACAAAATACTTAAAATAATGGCCAATATGGTCTTTGCCAGTCGCTGGCTCCAGGCCCCACTCTATCTTGGGCTCATTGTTGCGCAAGCCGTTTATGTCTATCATTTTGGCGTAGAACTGATGCACTTGGTGCAACACACCAAGACAGTAACCGAAACCGAAATCATGTTGGTTGTACTGGGCCTGATAGATGTGGTCATGATTGCCAATTTGTTGCTGATGGTCATTGTTGGTGGATACGAAACCTTCGTGTCACGTATGCATCTGGATGAACATCCCGACCAGCCTGAATGGCTGGAGCACGTCAATGCAGGTACCATGAAGGTCAAGCTATCCATGGCGCTGATTGGTATTTCCTCCATCCATTTGCTGAAAACTTTTATTGAAGCGCCCAACTTGAGTCAACAGACCATGATGTGGCAAGTAATTATTCATATGGCTTTTGTGTTATCTGCGATGGCGATGGCTTTCACCAATCGACTGATGGAGCCAGTGGCCCACTGAGTAGCTGAAAAATGAACTCCGTTCCTCAATGGTGAGGGGCGGATGCTTAAAAAATTTCCCCCCCATTTTTTTTGTGGCTTGAACGCTGGTTTTGTGAGGTGTGCAGCCTTCACCGTCCTTAAACGGAAGTTCTGGATATGTGCGCTGACAGTCTCATTTTCGGCTTGAGCAGACCTTCGAATCTGTCTAACGAACCGGAGATAGCTCAAAATTCTGCACTAGAACCCTAGATGAAGCCACCCACATACGCTTGCTCGTCGCACAATGCCTGTGACCGAGAGACATGGTCTTCTAAAAAGTCGGTTTAACTACGCTAGAAAAGTTCGGCTGGAACCTCAGTAGAACGATCGGCACAGATATCGGCAGAGATATCGTGTGATCTAACGCTAACTATTTAATTGTTTATGAATTATAATCGGCACAGTCATCGGCAAATTCAGAGGAAACAATGATTGAGTTATACGACAATCCTACTCAGATGGAACCGCTAGTCATCGATAGCTCTCGGCCTATCTATGACTCGCTGATCGGGCTTGCTCACGAGCTATCAGAAGCGTCTGCCTGCTTAGACGCTGCACTTGTTCCAGCGACCGCGAAAAGCCTCTCCGAGCTTGTCTCGGGGATGAACTGTTACTACTCGAACTTGATCGAGGGCCATCACACCTTACCAATTGATATTGAGAAGGCGCTGTTCGAGGTAAAGGAGCAGATAGAGCAAACGGACTTGCAGAGTCTTGCATTTGCTCACATCGAGGCTGATCGATGGGCAAAGTTGCAGTCGCTCGACAAAAGTTTTCTACTTCCCTTTATCCTCGAAGTTCACCGGCGCTTTTGCGAGCATTTGCCGAAGGAAATGCTGACGCTCAAGGACGGGAGCTACATGGAGCCCGGAAAGTTCCGCGAGAGGGATGTCCACGTAGGCATACATGTAGCGCCAAGAGCAGACACACTTAATCGCTTCCTAGAGCGCTTCACAGAGGTCTACGGCCTCCGCCTGGAATGGTCAAAAAAAGGCGGAATAAGCAAGCTAAACGGCATTCTTTCGGTTTTCGCAGCCCATCATCGAGTTGTGTGGATTCACCCCTTTCTTGATGGGAACGGTCGGGTGGCGCGGATCACCATCGACGCAATGCTCCGAGAGTGTGGAGTAAATGGCGCATGCCTATGGTCGATGTCCCGAGGGTTCGCGAAGACCGCGGAAGAATACAAGGCGAAACTAGCCGGAGCCGACCAACCTCGAATGGGCGATCTTGATGGGCGTGGAAACTTGTCCGAAAAGCGCTTGGCAGAATTTTGTGAGTACGCCATGCAAACTGCCATCGATCAGGCCAAATTCATGGCCAGGATGTTCGCACTCGACAACTTTAGATTCAGAGCCAAGCAATTTTTCCAGAAAGTGCGGTTCGACCTCAAACCTGAGTCTGCACACCTCTTCATCCATGCCTTCAGTACTGGAGAATTTGAGCGCATGGAGGCAGGCCGTCTCACCGGCCTCCCAGAAAGGACAGCGAGAGACGTGCTTAACGTGCTCGTCCTCGAAGGGTTCCTTGTCTCCGATACCCCGCGAGGCAAGGTTCGAGTCGGTTTCCCTATGCATGCTCTCGGGTCTCTCTTGCCTAACCTCTATCCGGCAGGCGATCTTGACGTGGATCCACAAGCGCTAAGACAGCTTGTCAAAGAGGCCAAAGCCAATGCTGCTGCGAGAAATGCGCTTGCTCACAATATGAAGCTCAAGTAGCGAGCAGACTCCCAATCTTCATGGTAATCGGGCTGAATCACTCAGGTATTAATGGAGATGTCTGAGAGTCAGCTCAGGCCGATCAGTAGACCTCCGCAGCAATCAACCTGAATGCATGCTGCGTGCACACACCGACCTATTGATATGTAGAGACCATATCACCATATTGCAATTTCGGATTTTGAGTAAGGTAAGTGTTACGAGGAGGTCCCTCGTACTTTTCACTCAGATGGTTATTTTTTGTTCTTCAACAAATCCTTTAGTCCTGCAAACGGATTGAAGGTGGCCAGGTTTTCAGAATTTCCATCATCAGAACGACCAGTTGAATCTTTAATCCGGGAGTGTTCATTTTCATGGCAATAAGTGCAGAGGAGTTCCCAATTGCTGCCATCAGCCGGATTGTCGTCATGGTTGCTGTTCTTGTGGTGTACCTCCAGCAACTGGAGGTTTTCTCGGGTAAAAGTACGGGCGCAGCGACCACAAACCCAAGGGTACAGCTTTAGCGCTTGCTCTCGATATCCAGTAGTTCTTTTCTCTGCATTTCGGCGTGCCTCAAGCACTAATTTGTCCAGCTTGCTATTTTCCTGCGCCATTTCAGCACCTCGATTGAATTGACCGCCCGGGCTAACAAAATCAGCTTAAGCGTAATTTTATTTTCTATCAACTGGCTTCTGGGGCTTCTAGCATCTTCACTCTAGGGGGTTAATGCAAATGCATTATGTGCTGATGCAAGAGTGATTCAGTATCAGAAACCATTTATGTTTTGGCACCCAATGCGATTGCACGAGTCTTGCTTGCTTGTAGTGCAGCCTCATCCGGAACGGGTGAAATCCATCCTTGTAAATTTTCCATCACGATGTCGCGCATGGCTTTTATCCAGTCATCGCGGCTATTAAGGCAAGGTATGTAGTGAAATTCTTTGCCGCCCGCGTTAAGGAAAGTGGTTTTGCCTTCCATGGCGATTTCTTCCAGGGTTTCCAGGCAGTCACTGGTAAAACCAGGGCAGACTGTGTCTACGCGTTTGGTGCCTGCCTTGCCCAGTTCTTCCAACGTATTGGTTGTGTAGGGCTTTAGCCATTCAGTGCGCCCAAAGCGGGATTGAAAGCATACATGATATTGATTTTCTTTAAGCCCCAGCGCTTCTGCCAGCAGTCGGCCTGTTTTCTGGCATTCGCAGTGGTAAGGGTCGCCCTTGTCTAAAGAAAAGCGGGGAACGCCATGAAAACTCATCACCAGCTTATCCGGGCGGCCGTTTTGCATCCAGTATTCATTGATGCTCTGGGCTAGTGCCTGTATGTAATCCGGGCGATCATGATAATGCTTGATTGTGCGGATTGCTGGTACATTACGCATTTTAGCCAGCGACTGGAAAACTTTGTCAAAAGCCGTTGCTGTCGCGCTGGCGGCGTATTGCGGGTAGAGCGGCAGCACCAGAATTCTGTCGCAATTTTGCTCTCTCAGTTTGCTGAGTACGCTGTCAATGGACGGGTTGCCGTAACGCATCGCGTATTCCAATACGAAAGGTGTTTTTAGTTGATCGCCCAGGTAACCTTTGAGCAACTTTGCCTGCTTTTCAGTGTTTACTTTAAGAGGGGAACCTTCTTTGGTCCATATCTGGGCATATTTTTCAGCCGATTTTTTGGGGCGTGTGTTCAGAATAATGCCGTTTAAAATAAACCACCATATGGCTTTAGGTATTTCAATGACTCGTGGGTCAGACAGAAATTCCTTCAGATAAGGCCGTAGGGCAGAGGCTGTTGCAGCCTCTGGTGTACCAAGATTAACCAATAAAATGCCAATTTTAGGCAGGCTGCCATGTTGAAAAGGGGGTTCTTTTAGATAGCTCATTTGGATAGTTGTTGTAAGCAAGCCTTTTGGAATGTGAGTTATGTAGTGCTAAACAAACATAAAAATTGGATTATTGGAATGAAAGGGCGCTGGTCAGGAGCTTTGCCGTAATGTCCACAATCGGAATAACACGCTCATAGGCCATACGTGTAGGTCCGACAACGCCAACAGTTCCAACAATTTTGCCATCCACTTCGTATGGAGCCGTGACGACGCTGCATTCATCCAATGGTGTTAACCCGGATTCACCGCCAATAAATATCTGCACCCCATTAGCCTGCTGGCTGCGATCAAGTAGTTGCAGTAATGCGGTTTTTTGCTCAAATACATCAAATAGCTTTCTGACGCTGGCCATGTCGGAAGAAAGATCGTGCACGTTCAGCAAATTGCGTTCACCAGAAATAACACAGTTATCCTGGGTTTCACTGAGCGCCTCACTGCCGGCTTCAAGCGCTGCGTTCATCAAATGGGTCATGTTATGGTGCAATTGCTTCAGTTCTGTTTGAATTTTTGCGCGTACTTCTGTGAACGTCAGTCCTGAATAATTCTGGTTGAAAAAATTGGCAGCCTGGGTGAGTTCTGATGAGCTATAGGATTTATCTGTGCAAATAATGCGGTTTTGCACTTCCCCTTCTGCCGTTACAATGATCAGAAGGATGCGTTTCTCAGAGAGCGTCAAAAATTCCAGCTGGCGAAAAGCGGCGCTGCGCCGTTTGGGTGTCATGACGACACCGGCAAACTGGGTAAGTTGGGAAAGAAGTTGAGAGGCAGAGGCGGCTAATCTTTGCGGATCGTCTGGATGCAGCTTATTCTCAAGCTGATGAATTTCCCCTGCGCCTAGCGGTTTTATCGTGAGTAGTGTATCAACAAAAAAACGATAGCCCCGGGAGGTAGGAATGCGCCCGGAAGAAGTATGTGGACTGATAATGAGCCCAGATTCTTCCAGGTCAGCCATCACATTGCGGATACTGGCTGGACTCAAGTCCAGACCTGAAAATTTGGAAAGCGTGCGCGAGCCAATAGGCTGGCCTTCATTTATGTAGCGTTCAACCAGCGTTTTGAGTAAAAGTTGTGCGCGAGAATTTAGCATGAGTCCATTTTACACAAAATTGCTTAAATCCATAACGTGTCAAATCGGATCGCTAGCGTTATAATTCAAAACCTATGACCCAACCATTTAAAACAATAGCGTTAATCGGTAAATATAATAGCCCTGAAATCAGCGAACCGTTGTTGCGGCTCGCGCAATTTCTGGTTGAACGCGAGTATGCTGTGCTAGTGGCCAGGCAGACCGCTGAACTTATCGGCACGTCAAACTTTCTCATGGCAAACCTTTCCGATATTGGTGGTGTGGCGGATGTGGCCGTTGTTATGGGAGGGGATGGCACGATGCTGAACATTGCCCGCACACTGGTCGGATTTAAAGTGCCGCTCATTGGTGTGAATCAGGGCAGGCTGGGATTTCTTACCGACGTTTCCATCGATACCATGTTTGATACCGTTGCAGAAATGTTGAACGGGGAATATAGCGCTGAAGACCGGATTCTGCTGAATGCTGAAATATGGCGCGAGGGTGAAAAAGTTTTCTCCGCCTGTGCTTTTAACGATGTGGTTGTTGGTAAAGGCAATACCGGTCGCCTGATTGAGATAGAAGTATCCATCGATAACGAGTTTGTAAACAGCCAACGTGCAGACGGTCTGGTAGTGGCCACGCCAACAGGCTCAACCGCCTATGCACTTTCTGCTGGCGGCCCCCTGTTGCACCCAACCCTTGAAGCGATTGCCCTTGTCCCTGTTTGCCCGCACACGCTATCTGCGCGACCGATTGCAGTAAATAGCCACTCTGTAGTTGAGATCACTATTACCTATGCAAGCGACGCACGCGCTCATTTTGACGGGCAGCGACATTTTGACCTGATCGTGGGCGATAAGGTGATTGTGCGACGTGCTGAAAATGCTGTCCGGCTGCTGCACCCTGTTGGTCACAGTTATTACGACATGTTGAGGCAAAAATTGCATTGGGGCGAGAAACTCTAAAATGTTGCTCAACTTAAGTGTTCGTGATTTCGTCATTGTAGATAAGCTGGATCTGGAATTTACTGCCGGTTTTACCGTATTAACCGGTGAAACAGGAGCAGGGAAGTCCATATTGATCGATGCTCTTGCTCTTGTGCTGGGTGAGCGCGGCGATAGCGGGGTTGTTCGTGCCGGCTGCGAACGCGCGGAACTGATTGCAGAGTTTGATATACAAGCATTACCTGAGTTGAAGCGCTGGCTGGAAGAAAATGATCTGGCAGGCGACCCGGATGTGTGTCTGATGCGCAGAATAATCGATGCGAATGGTCGTTCGCGGGGTTTTATTAATGGCCGGCAAGCTACGCAGCAGCAATTGAGAGATGCTGGGGAGTGGCTGGTAGATATTCACGGTCAGCATGCACACCAGTCTTTGCTCAGGCAAAATGCTCAGCGGGAATTGCTCGACGGTTACGCTGGGTTGCGCGGTTTGTGTGGAGAAGTGACAGAAGCCTATCGGCGCTGGCAGGAACTGCGTAAAAGTCGTCTGGAGTGGGAAAAAGACACAGAAGCGCATGCTCAGGAACGAGAACAGCTTGAATGGCAAGTACGTGAAGTCAAAGGCCTGAGTTTTTCTCTTGTAGAATGGGAAGAGTTGTTGGCAGAGCATGCTCGCTTATCCAATTCAGCAAGTTTAATGGAAGGTGCTCAGTTCGGGCTGGAATTGCTTTCCGAAGGCGAATCTGCCTGCTTGCCCCAGATTAGTGCTTTAGCTTCGCGTTTAAAGCACTTGCAGGAATTTGATGCCAGTTTGAAAGAAACTTTAGATGTGCTTGAGCCTGCTGAAATCCAGTTGCAAGAAGCAGTATACAGTTTAAGGCATTATTTGCAGCGCCTGGATCTGGATCCGGAAAGATTGCGCACAGCAGAACAACGGTTGGATGAAGTGCATTCCATCGCACGCAAGTATCGAACAACACCAGATCAGTTACCCGAGTTGCTCAATCAATGGCAAAGTCGCCTGGATGCGTTAGGGGGTGCAGGCGAAAGTGGTAATTTGCAGCAGAAAGAGACAGAAGCGCAGACGGAATATCTGGCAAAGGCGAAAAAATTAAGTGCTGGCAGACAAACCGCTGCTAAAACGTTGTCGCAAAAAGTCAGCGCTTCAATGCAAAGCCTTGCAATGGCAGGTGGTCAGTTTGAAGTAGGTTTGCCAGAGCTGCCTGAAGGCAGTGCTTATGGACTAGAGCAGATCGAGTTTTTGGTCTCCTCTCATGGGGGTGTCACACCCAAACCATTGGCAAAAGTGGCTTCAGGGGGCGAGCTTTCCCGTATCAGTCTGGCAATACAAGTCATTACCAGCAAAATTTCCAAAGTACCGACTTTAATTTTTGATGAAGTGGATGTGGGGATTGGCGGTGGTGTGGCGGAAATTGTCGGACAAATGTTGAGAAAACTGGGTGATGAGCGGCAGGTGCTGTGTATTACACATTTACCTCAAGTGGCGGCATTAGGACAGAATCACTGGCAGGTAGCAAAAACAGTGCGCAGCGATACGGTGGTCAGTCAGATTTCCGTACTGGAGAAGTCGAGTCGCATCGATGAAATTGCGCGGATGTTGGGTGGAGTAGATATTACCCAGACAACCCGCAAACATGCAGAAGAAATGCTGGGGTTTGAAGCCTAGCGTTCAGCGGAGAGCGCAATAAATCAGGTGGAAAGCAGGTTGATTGGTCCGATTTTCACCTGATTTGATTTAAATCCGTCGCTTTGTTATCGCTGTGCTTGCAGATGGTCTTACTTGGCTTTTACCTTGTGCGGGCAAGCTTCCTTGGTGCAATCAGCGTATAAGTACAGAGAGTGATCGTGAATTGCAAATCCTCTGTCTTGGGCGATTTTCTTTTGACGGCGCTCGATCTCTTCATCAAAAAATTCTTCTACCCGGTTGCATTGCAAGCAAACCAGATGGTCATGGTGGCCGCCCTGGTTAAGCTCATAAACGGCTTTGTCACTTTCAAAATGGTGGCGCATCAGTAAGCCGGCTTGTTCAAACTGGGTTAATACCCGGTAAACAGTTGCCAGGCCCACATCTTCGCCATCAGCAATCAGTTGCTTGTAAACATCTTCAGCCGCCATGTGGCGAACCGAGCTGTTTTCAAACAAGTTGAGAATTTTTAATCTGGGTAAGGTTGCCTTAAGGCCAATGTTTTTAAGGTCAGTGGAATCGCTCATAATTTTGTGATGCCTGAGTTAGTCAATTCTGAGGTATGATATAGCCTTTTTAAATCTTTGCAAAACACATCGACGTTAACGTATGTACAAAATAATTATTCCCTTGGTGTTGCTGCTGGCTTCTTGCTCCTATGTCCCTACAATATCACCTTACAAAATTGATATTCAGCAGGGTAACGTTGTTACGCAGGAAATGGTATCCAAGCTTAAACCGGGTATGACCAAGTCGCAGACAAAATTTGTTCTCGGTACCCCGTTGATTACGGATGCTTTCCATGCAGACCGATGGGACTACGTATATCTTTTGAAAAAAGGTGGAAAACTGCTGGAGCAACGCAAGTTAACTGTAGTATTTGAAGGAGACCTGTTGAAACGTCTGGAAGGCGATGTGGCAGCAGCTACGTCGGAAGATACAAAGGCAGCGGAAAATGCATCGGCCAAACCAGATGAGGCTCAGCAGAACGTGAAGGCGGATCAAAAAAATGATGGCGCCAAAGTTGAAAAAGAAGAAAAAGGTTTTTTTGGCAGAATGCTTGAAAAAATTGGATTGTAATTGAGTATGGATATGCAGAATATTGTCATTGCAGGCAGCTCCGGTCGTATGGGACGTGCGTTGATCGAGGCGGTTTCTATGTCGCCCGATGCACGCTTATACGCTGCCCTGGAAAGAGCGGGTAGTGTTTATGTTGGTAAGGATGCTGGCGAATTGGTAGGCTCTCCTTGTGGTGTGATGATAACGGATGACCCGGCAAAAGCCATTGCAGGAAGTGATGTGTTTATTGATTTTACCCGTCCTGAAGGTACGCTTGAGCACATGGCGTTATGCCGTCAGCTCGGCGTGAAAATGGTGATTGGTACGACTGGCTTCAGTGAAGATCAGAAGCTTCAGATTGCGGCAGCGGCCCAGGATATCGGTATTGTCTTCGCTCCAAATATGAGCGCGGGTGTTAATTTGACATTCAAATTGCTGGAAATTGCTGCCAAAGTCTTGAATGAAGGTTTCGACATAGAAGTGGTGGAAGCGCATCATCGCCACAAGGTAGATGCACCTTCAGGAACGGCTTTGCGCATGGGCGAAGTGGTGGCGCAGGCGCTGGGTCGAAATCTGGCTGATTGCGCGGTTTATGGTCGGGAGGGGGTTACCGGCGAACGCTCTCCTTCAACAATTGGCTTTGCCACCGTGCGTGGCGGCGATATTGTTGGTGATCACACCGTTATGTTTGCTGGAATTGGTGAGCGCGTAGAAATTACGCATAAGGCTTCCAGCCGTGCCACATTTGCAAATGGTGCCGTAAGAGCCGCGCACTTCCTAGGTGGACGCAAAAACGGACTATATGACATGCAGGATGTTCTTGGTTTGCGTTGATAGAAGTGTAATATTTTAGTATAATTGTCGGCAATTCTGGGGGCGGGATGGGTGATAAGCCTGTCCCGCTTCTTTGTATGTTCACAAGCCACGTCTTTAGGAGCTTATTTCGGTGCCGCATCAAAAACCTGCTGTTCTCGTTCTCGCAGATGGTACTGTGTTCCGGGGTGTTTCCATTGGTGCTGAGGGTTCTACAGTAGGTGAAGTGGTTTTCAATACCGCACTTACCGGCTATCAGGAAATACTGACTGACCCTTCCTATTGCAAGCAAATCGTTACGCTGACTTACCCCCATATTGGTAATGTCGGGGTGAACGCTGAAGACGATGAATCCAATAAGATTTTCGCAAGTGGTCTTGTCATCAGAGACCTGCCTATTGCTTCCAGTAATTTCCGTAAAGAACAAGAGTTATCCGATTTTCTTAAGTCGCAAAATGTAGTCGCCATAGCCGATATTGATACACGCAAGCTGACCAGGTTGCTGCGCGAGAAGGGTGCGCAAAGTGGCTGTATCATGGCAGGCGACATAAATGAAGCTGAAGCGCTTAAACAGGCAAATGCTTTCCCTGGATTAGCGGGAATGGATTTGGCCAAGGTGGTGAGCTGCGACAAACCGTATGTCTGGGAGCAAGGTGAGTGGTCCCTTGGCAAGGGCTTTAATCAACCCGTCAATGCTGAGTTTCATGTTGTTGCCTTTGATTACGGTATCAAGCGAAATATTCTGCGCATGATTGCTGACCGCGGATGTAAAGTAACCGTGTTGCCGGCACAAAGTACGGCTAAAGAGGTGCTTGCACTGAAGCCAGATGGTATTTTTCTCTCTAATGGTCCCGGTGATCCTGAGCCATGTGATTACGCCATAAAAGCGATTCAGGAACTGCTTGAAAGCGGGATTCCAATGTTTGGTATTTGCCTGGGGCATCAATTGCTGGCGCTTGCCAGCGGTGCCAAGACCATGAAAATGAAATTTGGCCACCATGGCGCAAATCACCCTGTTCAGGATCTCGAAAGCAAGCGGGTAATGATTACCAGTCAGAATCATGGTTTCTCGGTGGATGCGTCAACTATGCCGGCTAACATGTGTTCTACCCATGTTTCCCTGTTTGATGGAAGCTTGCAAGGAATCGCCAGAACAGACAAACCTGCGTTCAGTTTTCAGGGGCATCCTGAAGCCAGTCCAGGTCCAAGAGATGTAAGCTATTTGTTTGATCGTTTCATAACAATGATGCGTCAGGCGAAGGTGTAACGCGTTCCTGCGATTAAAAACTGCGTTAACACCACACGAGTTGATGAAATTCAAATTAAGTTTTATTCAACACAGAGGCATAGTGAGTATTGAAGGCCGGAACAGCGGTAGAAAAGCCGCAAAACTCATTTTGTCAGTTCTGAAATGACCTACTGAACCCCTGTGTTCCAGCGGTGAAAAGTTACTAAATATGCCAAAACGTACTGATATAAAAAGCATTCTCATCATCGGTGCCGGTCCAATTGTTATCGGGCAGGCGTGCGAATTTGATTACTCCGGAGCGCAAGCTTGCAAAGCGTTGCGAGAAGAGGGCTATCGCGTCATTCTGGTGAACTCTAACCCAGCCACGATCATGACTGACCCGGATATGGCAGACGCTACTTACATTGAGCCGATTACCTGGCAAATTGTAGAGAAAATTATTGAGAAAGAGCGTCCCGATGCGCTTTTGCCGACCATGGGTGGGCAAACTGCACTTAATTGCGCACTTGATCTGGCAAAGCATGGTGTCCTTGAGAAATTCGGCGTGGAAATGATCGGTGCTTCCCGTGAAGCCATCGACAAAGCCGAAGATCGTGAGAAGTTCAAACAGGCAATGACTAAAATTGGTCTGGCGAGCCCGCGCTCTGCGATTGCACATAGCATGGAAGAAGCAACGCAAGTGCAGGCGATGGTTGGTTTTCCTACGATCATCCGTCCTTCTTTCACGATGGGAGGGAGCGGTGGCGGTATTGCTTACAACCGTGAAGAATTTAATACTATCTGCGAACGCGGTCTGGAAGCTTCACCCACACACGAACTGCTGATTGAAGAATCGCTGATCGGGTGGAAAGAATATGAAATGGAAGTGGTTCGTGACAGCCACGACAACTGTATTATTATTTGTGCCATTGAGAATTTTGATCCGATGGGCGTGCATACTGGTGATTCCATCACCGTAGCGCCAGCCCAGACGCTGACAGATCGCGAATATCAGATCATGCGGGATGCCTCCATCGCAGTATTACGTGAAATTGGCGTGGATACCGGTGGCTCAAATGTCCAGTTTGGTATTAATCCGGCTGATGGTCGAATGGTGCTGATTGAAATGAATCCGCGTGTGTCTCGTTCTTCGGCACTGGCTTCCAAAGCGACAGGATTCCCGATAGCCAAAATCGCGGCGAAACTCGCAGTAGGCTTTAGCCTGGATGAATTAAAAAACGATATTACCGGTGGCAAAACACCTGCATCATTTGAGCCAAGTATCGATTATGTGGTCACCAAAATCCCTCGTTTTGCATTTGAAAAGTTCCCCAAAGCCAATGACAGGCTGACCACTCAGATGAAATCAGTGGGTGAAGTCATGGCCATTGGCCGGACTTTTCAGGAATCTCTGCAAAAAGCGTTACGAGGTCTCGAGACGGGTAACGATGGGCTGGATGAAAAAACCACTGAAAGAGATGTCATAGCTAAAGAACTAGGTAATCCGGGACCGGAACGCATCTGGTATGTTGCAGATGCGTTCCGGATTGGCATGACTTTTGAAGAAATTCAGAGTTATACCTTTATTGACCCATGGTTTCTGACTCAGCTTGAAGATTTGGTGAAACGTGAACAGGCTTTGTCTGGCAGAGAGCTGGAAACGATTTCTAAAGATGAACTCCGAAAGCTGAAACGTAGCGGTTTTTCTGATCGCCGACTAGCCAAACTACTGAATACAAATCAGCATGCAGTTAGAGCAAAACGCTGGGAGCTGGGAGTGCGGCCGGTATACAAGCGTGTGGATACCTGTGCAGCGGAATTTTCAACGGATACAGCTTATATGTATTCTAGTTATGAAGAAGAGTGTGAGGCGCAGCCGACAAATAAGAAAAAGATCATGGTGCTGGGCGGCGGTCCAAACCGAATTGGTCAGGGTATTGAATTCGATTATTGTTGCGTACATGCGGCCCTTTCAATGCGTGAAGACGGTTATGAAACCATTATGGTTAATTGTAATCCGGAAACCGTATCGACAGATTATGATACCTCGGACAGATTGTATTTTGAGCCGTTAACCCTTGAGGATGTGCTGGAAATAGTTGCTGTAGAAAAACCATTTGGCGTGATTGTTCAGTATGGTGGGCAGACCCCACTAAAATTAGCGCGTGACCTTGAAGCCAATGGTGTGCCCATTATTGGTACCACGCCTGATATGATTGATTGTGCTGAAGATCGCGAACGTTTCCAGAAGATGCTGCAGCAAACAGGCCTTTTGCAACCGCCAAACCGTACTGCCCGTGCACCTGAAGAGGCAATTCGACTAGCTGAAGAAATTGGTTATCCATTGGTAGTGCGCCCTAGCTATGTTCTGGGCGGTCGCGCGATGGAAGTCGTTCATCAGCAATCAGATCTCGAACGTTACATGCGTGAGGCAGTAAAAGTTTCTAATGATTCTCCTGTTCTACTTGATCGTTTCCTGAATGATGCGACAGAAGTGGACGTGGATGCCGTGTGCGATGGTGAATCCGTGCTGGTTGCCGGTATCATGGAACATATTGAACAAGCAGGTGTGCATTCCGGTGATTCTGCCTGTTCGCTTCCTCCTTTTAGTTTATCCCCGGAAGTTCAGGCTGAACTGAAACGACAAACTGTTGTGATGGCAAAAGCATTGCAGGTTGTAGGATTGATGAATGTGCAGTTTGCTATTCAGAATAATACGGTCTACGTTTTGGAAGTCAACCCACGCGCATCACGCACCGTTCCATTTGTATCTAAAGCAACAGGCGTTCCACTGGCAAAAGTGGCAGCGCGCTGCATGGTGGGAAATACCTTGGCTAATCAAGGGGTTGAAAAAGAAGTCATTCCTCCCTATTATTCAGTAAAGGAAGCAGTATTTCCATTCATCAAGTTTCCTGGTGTTGATACCATACTAGGGCCTGAAATGAAGTCTACTGGTGAAGTGATGGGAGTGGGTGCCACTTTTGCAGAAGCTTTTGTTAAATCACAATTGGCCGCAGGTGAGCGTTTGCCTTCATCTGGCAAGGCATTTATCAGTGTTAAACCCTCAGATAAGCCTAAGGCTATTGATATTGGACAAACATTGGTGAGGCTTGGGTTTACCTTATATGCAACTCGCGGTACTGCAGCCGTGTTGATTAAGGCAGGTTTGGCGGTAACGCCTGTAAACAAAGTAGCTGAAGGTCGCCCACATATCGTTGATATGATTAAAAATGGCGAGATTAGTCTGATCGTTAATACGGTAGAAGATAAACAGGCCGTGAAAGATTCTTATGAGATCCGGCGAGCCGCGCTGCAAAACAAGATAGCGTATTACACTACATTGGCGGGTGCGCGAGCGGCTTGTATTGGTTTGCAACATATGGAAGAATTGCAGGTATACGAACTACAAGGTTTGCATAAGCGCCTGGTATAATAATTGAAACGCCGGTAACGCAATGATTCATCATTTGTGTTACCGGCGTTTTATATTGCATTTTGAAGGAGTAGTACTGTAAATGAACAAGATTCCCTTAACCGTTGTTGGCGCAGAGGCCCTGCGCGCTGAGTTGCATCAACTTAAAACAGTAGAAAGGCAGAGCGTTATTGCCGCAATCGCTGAAGCACGCTCTCATGGCGATCTTTCTGAGAATGCAGAATATGACGCTGCCAAAGAACGTCAGAGCTTTGTAGAAGGTCGGATCGCTGAAGTGGAAGGCAAGTTGTCCAATGCACAAATTATTGATCCAACGCAATTGGATGTTGATGGGCGGTGTGTATTTGGCGCTACGCTTGATCTTGAAGATCTGGAATCTGGCGATAAAGTGACCTATCAAATTGTGGGTGATGACGAAGCAGATATAAAAAAAGGGAAGATATCCATTGGTTCGCCCGTTGCGCGCGCGCTTATCGGTAAATATGCAGGTGATGTGGCTGAAGTGCAGGCTCCAGGCGGTATACGTGAATATGAAATTTTAGACGTAAAATATATCTAGGAACTGACCCTGAAAAACTTTGCTGATAATTTAGCTGTTTTTGCTATCACTCTTTGGGTGGGCGGATTGTGGGCCATAGGTTATATGGCCGCACCGACACTATTTGCAAATTTATCCGACAGAGCATTGGCTGGAATGCTGGCAGGGAAATTATTTACCTTGATAGCTTATGTCGGCATGGCATGTGGTTTTTACTTGCTGATATTTCGTTTGGCAAGAATGGGCGTAGCTGCACTTAAGCAAAAGGTATTCTGGCTGGTTCTGGCCATGCTGGCACTGACAATTGCAGGTCATTTTGGTATTCAGCCTGTGATTGCAGGTCTCAAGGCACAAGCAATGCCGCGAGAAGTGATGGAAAGTGCTTTCCGAAGCAGATTTGCTACATGGCATGGTGTTGCCAGCATTGTTTATTTGGTGGAAAGTCTGCTCGGTTTGTGGTTAATTTTCCAGCACAAGGCTGGATCAAGGTAATTTCAGTTTGGGTTTTGCAGCAGGACGATAAATGATCAACGTTTTCCCAATATGCTGTACAGTAACTGCATTTAGTTTGGTACAGATTTCGGAAAGTATGGTTTCACGTAAAGTCCTGTCATCACCGGCAACTTTAATCTTGATCAGTTCATGACTTTTCAGGCTATTATCCGTTTCTTTTAATACTGATTCGGTTAACCCGGAATCGCCGATCATCACGACCGGACTAAGTGCGTGTGCCTGAGCACGTAAAAAACGGCGCTGAGCGGGGGTAAGTGTTAACATGGCAACCTCAAAAATCCTGAATTCTACCCGATGAAACGAACCAAAACCAGTAAAGCATGGATGCGCGAGCATATTAATGACCCCTACGTGAAGCTTGCAAAGCAGGAAGGGTATCGTTCGCGCGCCGCTTTCAAGTTATTGGATATAGATGAGCGCGATAATCTTTTTCGTTCTGGAATGGTGGTGGTTGATTTGGGAGCTACCCCGGGGGGGTGGTCGCAAGTAGTCGCCCAAAAGGTAGGATCATCCGGAAAAGTGATCGCACTGGATATTCTGGAAATGTCGCCCCCTGCAGGTGTGACTTTTATTCAGGGTGATTTTCGTGAGGATGCAGTGCTGGCACAACTTGCTGATGCGCTGCAAGGCAAGCAGGTTGATCTGGTTATTTCTGATATGTCGCCTAATATAAGTGGCATAGGGCTCTCTGATCAGGCAAGAAGCATGCATCTGGTTGAACTTGCGATGGATTTTGCTGTCAATTACTTGAAGCCAGAAGGAGTATTCCTGGCGAAAGTTTTCCAGGGAGTAGGTTTTGAGGAGTTTGTTCAAACTATGCGCGCTAATTTCAAGCAAGTTCAAACACGTAAACCAAAAGCATCGCGTGACCGAAGCAGCGAACTATATCTGTTAGGTAAAGAATTGAAAGGTGAATCGGCGTAGTTCAGGGCTGTTAAATTCCCTGTGTTTTAAGTCTTGAAATTTGAAAATTAGCCCTAACATAAAATACTAATGTGGTTTAGAATGGGTTTTAATAGAATAATTGTTGTGTAAATTAGGTTAATGAATAAATGAATAATCTGGTTAAAAATATTGCTATCTGGTTAGTTGTCGCACTTGTGTTGATGACTGTATTCAATCAGTTCAGCAGTCGTCAGGCCGCGCAAAGTCAGATAGAGTATTCCCAGTTTCTTGATGAAGTAAGGCAAGGGCATGTTTCCAAAGTTACGATAGAAGGCCGCATTTTGAAAGGTCAGAAATCGGATGGTAAACGTTTTACGACTTATGCCCCTTCTGATCCTTGGATGGTCAGTGATCTGCTGAAAAATGGTGTCATCGTTGAAGCGAAACCTGAAGAAGAAGGTTCCTTCCTGATGAATATCTTCATTTCCTGGTTTCCAATGTTGCTCTTGATTGGCGTATGGGTGTTCTTTATGCGTCAGATGCAAGGCGGGGGCAAGGGTGGCGCGTTCTCATTCGGAAAAAGCAAAGCACGCATGCTTGATGAGACTACCAATACTGTCACATTTGCTGACGTAGCCGGTTGTGATGAAGCTAAAGAAGAAGTGGGTGAGTTAGTTGAGTTTTTACGCGATCCAAGCAAATTTCAGAAGCTTGGTGGCCGCATTCCTCGAGGTGTGCTGATGATTGGTAGCCCAGGTACCGGAAAAACCTTGCTGGCCAGAGCGATTGCTGGCGAAGCTAAAGTGCCTTTCTTCAGTATTTCTGGTTCAGATTTCGTTGAGATGTTTGTTGGTGTAGGTGCAGCTCGGGTGCGTGATATGTTTGAGCAAGCCAAGAAAAACTCACCATGTATCATATTTATAGATGAAATTGATGCGGTTGGTCGCCAGCGCGGTGCTGGTCTGGGAGGTGGTAATGATGAGCGCGAACAGACGTTGAATGCATTGCTGGTAGAAATGGATGGTTTTGAAGGGGTATCTGGCGTTATTGTAATCGCAGCGACAAATCGCCCAGATGTGCTGGATCCTGCTTTGTTGCGGCCTGGTCGTTTTGACAGGCAGGTGGTTGTATCATTACCGGATATTCGTGGACGCGAGCAGATTTTACTGGTACATATGCGCAAAATTCCTATGGCGCCTGATGTGCGTGCGGACATCCTGGCTCGTGGCACACCCGGGTTTTCCGGTGCTGACCTGGCGAACCTGGTAAATGAAGCCGCTTTGTTTGCAGCCAGAGGCAATAAGCGTTTGGTGGATATGGATGATTTTGAACGCGCTAAAGACAAAATCATCATGGGTGCTGAGCGTCGTTCAGTTATCATGCCTGAGCATGAGCGTCGTAATACCGCTTACCATGAATCTGGGCATGCGGTGGTTGCGAAACTGTTAACAAAAACAGATCCTGTACATAAGGTGACGATTATTCCACGTGGCAGAGCATTGGGTGTGACTATGCAATTGCCTACCGAAGATCGTTACAGCATGGATCGAGAAAATATTTTGCAAAATATTTCAGTCTTGTTCGGCGGCCGGATTGCTGAAGAAGTTTTCATGAATCAGATGACAACAGGTGCCAGCAATGATTTTGAGCGTGCTACCGAAATGGCACGTCGAATGGTTACGCAATGGGGTATGAGTGATGTGTTGGGGCCTATGGTCTATGGAGAAAACGAAGGCGAAGTCTTCCTTGGTCGCTCAGTAACCACTCACAAGAATGTCAGTGAAGCCACTATGCAAACGGTTGATGTGGAAATTCGTCGTATTATTGATGAGCAATATGCGTTAGCGCGTCGTCTGATTGAAGAAAATCGCGACAAGATTGAAATGATGACAAAAGCCTTATTGGAGTGGGAAACTCTTGATGCGGATCAGATCAATGACATCATGGAGGGGAAATCACCTCGTCCACCCAAACCAAGTCAAAGCTCTGTGACGCCGCCTCCACAGGATAATACCCCTAGCGCACCAGCGCCAACTGTAACAACGACAAAACCTGCTGAAGAAGCGTAATTTAATGGAATTCCAGGGTGAGAGAATATTCTCACCCTTTTTTTATTTCTATCATTATGTACCTGCAGTGCGGAAAATATAGATTTTCACTTGAACGTCCCTTGATCATGGGGATTGTTAACCTGACCCCCGATTCCTTTTCTGATGGTGGCAAATTGATGTCTCATCAGTCAGCCCTGGACCATGCAATTCAACTCATGGAAGAAGGTGCCCATATTCTGGATATAGGTGGGGAGTCTACACGTCCCGGGGCATTTCCCGTTGATGCGTCTGAAGAATTAAAACGTATATTGCCCCTTGTCGAAGCGCTGTCGGAACAAAACATCCCTGTTTCTGTAGACACACATAAACCAGAAGTAATGTCTGCCGCAATTGAAGCTGGCGCATGCATGATTAATGATATCAATGCATTGCAATCGGAAGGAGCACTGAGGGTGGTGGCAAGTTCTTCAGTTGGCGTGTGTCTGATGCATAAGCAGGGTATACCTGTGAACATGCAAGTATCCCCGCAATATGGAGATGTACTTGTGGAAATCCTTGCGTTTCTCCAAGAAAGAGTTGCTCTTGTTTCACATGCGGGTATTTCACCTGACCGAATTGTGATTGACCCTGGTTTTGGTTTCGGCAAAAGCTTGGCACATAATGTACAATTATTGAATCGGCTAGAGGAATTTCATAAAGTTGGGGTTCCGGTGCTGGCAGGTTTGTCCCGAAAATCTATGTTGGGGGCAATTACTGGACGAGAAGTAGGGGGGCGGATGGCTGCCAGTATCACAGCAGCTGTATTAGCAGTACAAAAAGGCGCAAAAGTTGTGCGAGTCCACGATGTAAAAGAAACAAGAGACGCCTTGGAAATTATTCATGCAATAGAGGGGAAACATGAGTAGAAAATATTTTGGTACGGATGGTGTGCGCGGCAAAGTGGGTGAGTTGCCGATTACCCCGGAATTTGTCATGCATCTTGGCTATTCAGCAGGTAAAGTGCTTGCCGGTTCAGACAGGCGCCTACCTTCCGGAGAACGCCCAGGTGTGATCATTGGTAAAGATACGCGAATTTCCGGGTATATGCTGGAATCCGCCCTTCAGGCGGGACTTTCGGCTGCTGGTGTTGATGTCATGCTGGTTGGTCCTATGCCTACTCCAGCGATTGCGTACCTGACTCGTGCTCTGCGGTTACAAGCTGGCGTGGTGATCAGTGCGTCGCATAATCCATTCGAAGATAACGGTATTAAGTTCTTTTCTGCCTCAGGTAGCAAGTTACCAGATAAAACAGAACGTGCCATTGAAGCTGGCCTGAGTGAACCGATCGTTGCCATGCCATCTGCTCAGCTTGGAAAAGCTAAGCGGATAGAAGACGCTGCAGGCCGTTATATTGAATTTTGCAAAAGCAGTTTTCCAAATGAACTGGATTTGCGTGGCATGAAGATCGTGGTGGATTGTGCGCATGGTGCAACCTATCATATTGCGCCTCATGTATTTCATGAATTAGGGGCTGAAGTTATTGCGATTGGTAACCAGCCTGATGGCCTGAATATTAATCATCATTGTGGTTCAACTGAGCCGGCTGCATTGCAGGCTGCTGTAAAAAAACATAAAGCGGATATAGGTATTGCTCTGGATGGCGATGGTGATCGCCTGATTATGGCTGATGCTGATGGTGCTCTATATGATGGCGATCAACTGCTTTATGTGATTGCCAAGCAACGTCAGAAAAGCGGAACGCTAAGAGGCGGGCTGGTTGGAACCTTAATGACCAATCTGGGCATGGAACATGCGCTTGAAAAACTGAAAGTCCCTTTTGCCCGCGCAAATGTGGGTGACCGATATGTGATGGAAATGCTTCAGCAAAAAGGCTGGTATCTGGGCGGAGAAACTTCAGGGCATATTTTATGTCTGGATAAGCATACTACGGGCGATGGTATCGTTTCTGCGCTTCAGGTATTGCACGCGTTGCGAGTTGGAAAATCTACTTTGGCTGAAGCCACAAAGGATCTTACGCTGTATCCGCAAATTCTGATTAATGTGCGTGTCCCCAAAACGTTTGATTTCCGTGACAATATTCCAATTCAAGCAATTCTGGTGGAGGCTGAGTGTTCTTTGGAGGGGGCTGGCAGGGTATTGCTGCGACCTTCTGGAACGGAGCCACTAGTCAGGGTAATGGTAGAAGGAAAATCCCGGGAGAAAGTTCAGAGTTGGGCTGATACGATTTCAGAAACTGTACGCAAGGAATCGGCACTAACAGAATAGTCGATAAATAAAATTAACGCAGGTTGATGTTATTGAGTAACATCAACCTGCGTTAATGCAGGATTAACCAAACTTTCCAGAAATATAATCTTCAGTTGCTTTCATCTTTGGCGTGGTGAAGATCATGTTGGTATCTGCAAATTCAATCAATTCACCCAGATACATATAGGCAGTATAGTCAGACACCCTGGCTGCCTGTTGCATGTTGTGCGTCACAATTACAATCGTATAATCTTCTTTCAGTTCATGAATTAACTCTTCGATGTGTGCTGTGGATATGGGGTCAAGTGCTGAAGCGGGCTCGTCCAGCAATACGACTTCCGGTTTGACCGCAATTGCCCGCGCAATACACAGTCGTTGCTGCTGTCCCCCAGAAAGGCTGTTGCCGCTTTGTTTGAGTTTGTCTTTAACTTCATCCCATAATGCAGCTTTACGCAGTGCCCATTCAACCCGCTCCGCCATTTCACGACGTCTCAGGTTTTCGTACAGTTTTACACCAAAAGCGATATTGTCGTAAATTGACATGGGAAAGGGGGTTGGTTTCTGAAAAACCATACCAACCTTGGCCCGTAATTTATTCAGATCCTGCCCCGAATCCAGGATATTCCCGCCGTCCAGAATAACTTCACCCGTTGCTTTTTGCTTGGGATAAAGTTCATACATCCTGTTTAAGGTGCGAAGCAATGTTGATTTTCCACAGCCGGAAGGGCCAATAAAAGCGGTAACCTTCTTCTCGGGAATATTCAGATTGATATTCTTCAGGGCATGAAATTTGCCGTAGTAAAAATTCAAGTCCTTGATAAGGATTTTTGGATTCGTGATGATCGGATCGCTCATTAATCTCGTCCTGTTAATCGGTTTTTAATGCAGCGCTGTCTTTTGACGGAAAAATACGCGAGCAAAGATGTTTAGAGTAAGTACGCCAAGTGTAATAAGCAGTGCGCCTGCCCAGGCCAGGTGTTGCCAATCTTGATAAGGACTCATGGCAAACTGGAAAATGACAACTGGCAGGTTAGCCATTGGCTGGTTCATGTTGCTGCTCCAGAACTGATTGTTCAAGGCAGTAAACAGAAGTGGCGCTGTCTCGCCGCTGATACGTGCAACCGCAAGCAGGAGTCCAGTCAATATGCCGGCACGTGAAGCGCGCAGTGTAACCAGCATGATGATTTTCCATTGTGGTGCACCCAAAGCTGCTGCGGCTTCACGTAGCGTATTTGGAACGAGTCGCAGCATGTTTTCTGTTGTGCGCACAACGACCGGAATAACGATGAGTGAAAGTGCCATTGAACCGGCCCAGCCCGAAAAGTGTTTCACATTGACGACGTAAACTTCATAGATGAATAGGCCAATAACGATAGATGGCGCACTGAGAAGAATGTCATTGATGAAGCGTGTTGTTGGTGCAAGCCAGCCTTTTTGTCCAAATTCAGCCAGATAGGTCCCCGCTAAAATGCCAACCGGCGTGCCAATCAGAGTGGCAACCATGGTCATGAAGAAGCTGCCCACTATGGCATTGTAGAGACCGCCATTACTACCGGGTGGTGGCGTCATTTGTGTGAACAGGGTAGGGCTGAGGCCGTGAAAACCTTGCGATAACAAGGTCCAGAGAATCCAGCCCAGCCAGAACAAGCCAAATGCCATTGCAAGCAATGATATTGTCAGGTTAAAGCCGTTAACGAAGCGTCTGCGTAGGTAGCGAGTATCCATATATTTTTTAAGTTTGTTTGCCTTCACGCTTGGTGAGTTGGGCCAAGAGCAATTTGGATAGAGATAATACTATGAAGGTAATCAAAAACAGTATCAGGCCTAATTCAATTAGTGCAGAGGTATAAAGTTCACCAACTGCTTCAGTAAACTCATTGGCAAGCGCAGAAGAAATGCTGTTTCCTGGCATAAGAATGGAAGAATTCAGTTCGTGTGCGTTACCAATAACAAAAGTGACGGCCATGGTCTCACCTAATGCACGTCCCAGGCCCAGCATGACTCCACCCACAACACCCATTTTCGTATAGGGTAGAACAATGTGCCTGACAACTTCCCATGTGGTTGAACCTAACCCGTATGCAGACTCTTTGAGCATGGGAGGCACTATTTCAAATACGTCGCGCATCACAGATGCAATAAATGGAATGACCATAATGGCCAGAATCAACCCGGCAGTAAGCATGCCGATTCCCATAGGTGGCCCTTGGAATAATGGACCTATAAGCGTTATTTCTCCCAAATGTTCTGTAAGCCATGGCTCAACATGCTCGGCAAACGCAGGTGCAAATACAAATAATCCCCACATGCCATAAATAATACTGGGTATCCCGGCCAGAAGTTCAACTGCGATACCTAAAGGACGCTTCATCCAGCGAGGGGATAATTCAGTCAGGAAAATGGCAATGCCAAAACTGACAGGCACGCCGATAAGTAAAGCAATGACTGAAGTAACCAGGGTACCTACAATTGGCACCAGAGCACCGAATTGTTCAGTGACGGGATTCCATTCAGCGCTGAACAGAAAGCCAAATCCAAATGCTTTCATTGCAGGAAGACTGCCAATGAATAATGAGATAACAATGCCTATCAGGATTGCGAATACCAGGAAAGCAAACAGCCTGGTCATATTGCGGAACAGAATGTCTAGCAGCTGATGTCTTTTGAGGCGAGCGTCAGTAAATAATTTTGACATTATCTTGGATATAAATATTAAAAGGGGCCAGATTCGGCCCCTTATTATATTAGCAATATGTGTAAATTGTTATAGTTGCTATTAACAATTTTTATATTGCATTATTTTAGAGAGCCTTACCACCGGCATCCTTGATCTGTTTTTTCCAGGCATCCTGGATGAGTTTGACAACTTTATCCGGCATGGGAATGTAATCCAGTTCCAGTGCCATTTTGTCGCCATCTGTGTAAGCCCAGTCAAAGAATTTTAACACCGCTTTGGCTGCTTCTGGCTTGTCTTGTGTTTTATGCATCAGGATAAAGGTAGCGCCAGTGATAGGCCAGCTTTTTTTACCAGGCTCGTTGGTCAGGATTTCGTAAAAACCCGGAGCGTGCTCCCAGTCAGCTCCTGCTGCAGCAGCTTTGAAAGACTCTTCCTCAGGTTTAACAAACTCACCTTCCTTGTTTTGTAACTGCGTGAAGCTCATTTTGCTTTGCAGTGCATATGCGTATTCTACGTAGCCAATAGAGCCTTTGATTTGCTTGACATAGGATGCCACGCCTTCGTTGCCTTTGCCGCCAACACCAGCAGGCCATGATACTGAGGCTTCTTCACCTACTTTGGTTTTCCACTCTGGGCTGACTTTAGAGAGGTAGTTTGTGAAAATGAAGGTAGTGCCGGAACCATCGGAGCGGTGCACAACGGTAATGGCTGAATCAGGCAGGTTTACACCTTTGTTTAAAGCAGCGATTGGCGCTTCGTTCCATTTTTTGATTTTGCCCAGAAAAATGTCTGCCAATACTGCACCAGAGAGTTTAACTTGACCAGGTTGAATATCCGGAAGATTGATTACTGGAACTACGCCACCCATAACGGTAGGAAATTGCATCAAGCCATTTTTTTCCAGATCCTCTGGTGTAAGGGGTTTGTCTGAAGCACCAAAATCGACGGTTTTAGCGATAATTTGTTTGATACCACCACCTGAGCCGATGGATTGGTAGTTCATTTTAACACCGGTTTTAGCTTTATAAGCTTCAGCCCATTTGGCGTATACAGGGTAAGGGAATGTTGCGCCGGCGCCAGTAATGGTCATATCGGCTGCAAAAACTGAGGCGCTGCTAAGTCCTGCAGTAATGAAGAGAGTGGTGATTAAACTTTTATTCAATAAAGATTTCATTTGTTCTCCTGGTATTTTCTCAATTAACAATCAGGCCTGTCAAAGTGTTGTTCCTGAAGTGCTGCAACGAATGTTAAAGGAACTGTGTTACAGAAATATTACAATTATTACAGTGTAGGTGAAATTGCAGAAAAAGAAATTGATTGTCTTATGATGCTAGTGTCTGCCCATTTCCAGTTTGATCAAATTATTTGATTGAGTGCTGATTGGGCACTTGGATTAATTGGATATAATAAGGTGTTGTGATGTGTTTATGAAGAATTAAGGCAGTATGCTGCAATGCAAGTGAATTGCTAGAATCTTGAGGTAGAGCATGTGTTTTTTAATTTTGAAGTAGATTGAAGCATTTCTGGCTCACAATTGTGGCAGTGCCGGGATTGACCAAATGTGCCTTCATAGGTACTATTGAGTGCTTTGCAAGCTGGGGTTGGTTATGCGGGAAAAGTTGGTAGTTGGTAACTGGAAAATGCATGGTAATCTGGCGCAGAATAAGGCTCTGCTAGATGCTATTGTGCCCGCTATGGCTGGGTTTAAAAATGTTGGTTGCGCAGTTTGTGCACCATTTCCTTACTTGTCACAATTGCAGTCGTTATTGCAAAGCACAAATATATCCTGGGGGGCTCAAAACCTCAGCGAGCATAGTAAAGGTGCATTCACAGGGGAAGTTTCGGCTGAAATGCTGGTTGATTTTTCCTGTACTTATGTGATTGTTGGTCATTCTGAACGTCGTAGTCTGTACGCTGAAAGTGATCAAACTGTTGCAGCCAAGTACGTTGCAGTTCAGCAAGCTGGCATGACGCCCATTCTGTGTGTAGGTGAGTTGCTGGAAGAGCGTGAAAGTGGTGTGACTGAACAGGTTGTGGCGCGGCAGTTGGATGCAGTAATTGAACTGGCTGGTGTAGCATCTTTCGCTAAAGCGGTAGTGGCTTATGAACCTGTATGGGCCATTGGAACGGGAAAAACGGCTTCTCCGGAACAAGCGCAAGCTGTTCATGCCTTCATCCGTTCAAAGATTGCAGGTTTAGATGCGGATATAGCGAAAAAATTAGTCATTCAATATGGTGGCAGCGTCAAGGCATCGAATGCTGTCGAACTTTTTTCAATGAGTGATATTGATGGTGGCCTGATTGGCGGCGCATCTTTGATTGCTGAAGAATTTGTGGCTGTTTGTAAGGCTGCTCAGGGTTAATGCTTTGCTGAAAAGGCAAAGCTTCATGAGGTTATGATGGAATTAGTAATTTGGGTTTTTCACGTAGTGGCAGCGGTTAGTGTTATTGGCTTGGTGCTATTGCAACATGGTAAAGGCGCCGATATGGGTGCTGCGTTTGGTAGTGGTGCATCTGGCAGCGTGTTTGGCTCCTCTGGCTCAGCAAACTTTTTGAGCAGAGCAACCGCTGTGCTGGCTGCTGTATTTTTTGCAACCAGCCTTGGCTTGACTTATCTATCTAGCCATAAGTCTAAGCCGGTTGGGGTTATGGAGTCGCACCAGCCGCTTACGCAACCTGCTGCAACAGTGAATGCTAAACCGGTCGATGCGACTGGGCAAATTAATACAGGCAACGCCGGGTCAAAAGCCAGGGAAATACCGAATTAATTATTAACAGGACGAGCATGGCTATTCATGCTTCTGGTAATTATTAGTCAGGTCAGGTTGTCAATGCGGAAAAGCAAACCCCGCTTTTCTGTCTACTTGCCGATGTGGTGAAATTGGTAGACACGCCGTCTTGAGGGGGCGGTGGCGAAAGCTGTACCAGTTCGAGTCTGGTCATCGGCACCACAAATTTGTGTTGAAAGAACATGAATTCAGTTACGAATTAACCTGATGGATCAGGTTGAATGGATATCGTTCTCAGGCTTGACATGGGCCTTAAACCGCAACTAAACTAAATTTTTTACCTTGTGTAACTAGGTATTCTTCTGGAGCGAATTGGATGCTAGAAAGTTATTTTCCGATTTTGCTGTTTGTAATCGTCGGTCTGCTGGTAGGCGTTGGGCCTATGCTGATCGGTTGGTTGCTTGCACCAAACCACCCCGACAGTGAGAAGCTTTCTCCTTATGAGTGTGGATTTGAGGCATTCGAGGATGCGCGCATGAAATTCGATGTGCGTTATTATCTCGTCGCTATCCTGTTTATTTTGTTTGATCTGGAAATTGCCTTTCTCTTTCCTTGGGCAGTTGTGCTCAATGAAATTGGTCTGTTCGGATATCTGGCAATGGTTATTTTCCTTGGTATTCTGGTTGTAGGCTTTGTTTATGAGTGGATGAAAGGAGCCTTGGAATGGGAATAGAAGGTGTATTGGAACAAGGCTTCGTCACTACGTCTGCAGATAAACTGATTAACTGGACGCGCACTGGATCGTTGTGGCCAATGACTTTTGGTCTGGCGTGCTGCGCTGTTGAAATGATGCAGGCAGGTGCTTCGCGATATGATCTGGATCGTTTCGGGATAGTGTTTCGTGCTAGCCCGCGTCAATCAGATGTGATGATTGTAGCTGGTACGTTGTGCAATAAGATGGCCCCAGCTTTGCGTAAAGTTTATGATCAGATGGCAGAGCCGCGCTGGGTGATTTCGATGGGTTCATGTGCTAATGGTGGCGGATATTACCATTATTCTTATTCTGTTGTACGTGGCTGCGACAGGATTGTACCGGTTGATGTTTATGTTCCTGGCTGCCCGCCGACTGCTGAGGCATTGCTTTACGGCATTATTCAGCTTCAGAATAAAATTAAGCGCACTAATACAATTGCTCGTTAAAGGATTCTGGATATCAATATGAGTTCCAAGTTGGAAACACTCTCGCTTTGCCTGAAAAGTGCTTTGGGCGACAAGTTGACGAGCCTCACCGAACGGCTTGGCGAATTGACAGTTGTCGTTTCGGCAAATGACTTGTTATCTGTTGCTGAAACCCTGCGTGATCACCAAGACTTGCATTTTGAAGAGTTAATTGATCTGTGTGGAATGGATTATCTGGATTATGGTGATGGCTTATGGGAAGGTAAACGCTTTGCAGTGGTATACCATCTGCTGTCGGTCAGTCTGAACCATCGATTGAGATTACGTGTTTTTGCCCCAGAGGATGACTTCCCGCTCATTGGCTCAGTCAATGAAATCTGGCCCTCAGCTAACTGGTTTGAACGAGAAGCTTTTGATTTGTTTGGAATTGTCTTTGACGGCCATCCGGATTTGCGTCGTATTCTGACTGATTATGGCTTTGTTGGACATCCTTTCCGTAAGGACTTCCCGTTAAGTGGCAACGTAGAAATGCGTTACGACCCAGATCAGCAGCGAGTGATTTATCAGCCAGTGTCAATCGAGCCGCGTGAAGTCACACCGCGCATCATCCGTGAGGAGAATTACGGTGGCTGAGATTAAAAACTACACTTTGAATTTTGGTCCACAGCATCCTGCAGCCCATGGTGTTTTGCGTTTGGTGCTGGAACTGGATGGTGAAGTGATTGAACGTGCTGACCCACATATTGGGCTGTTACATCGTGCTACTGAAAAGTTAGCTGAACACAAGACCTATATTCAGTCAGTGCCTTATATGGATCGGCTTGATTACGTTTCAATGATGTGCAATGAGCACGCCTATGTCATGGCGATCGAAAAGCTGATGCAAATTGATGTGCCAATTCGCGCTCAGTATATCCGTGTGATGTTCGATGAAATTACCCGTTTATTGAATCATTTGTTGTGGCTTGGTGCCCATGGGCTGGATATTGGCGCCATGACGGTATTTTTGTACGCCTTTCGAGAACGCGAAGACCTGATGGACTGTTACGAGGCGGTTTCCGGTGCTCGTATGCATGCAGCTTATTATCGGCCGGGTGGTGTATACCGTGATTTGCCTGACACGATGCCACAATATCAGGCATCGAAAATCCACAATGCCGCTGCAATCAAAGATATGAATACGAACCGTCAGGGATCGTTACTGGATTTTATTGATGATTTCACCAAACGTTTCCCGAAGTATGTGGATGATTACGAAACCCTCTTGACGGATAACCGGATTTGGAAGCAACGTACGGTTGGAATCGGAGTGGTATCGCCTGAACGCGCTAAGGCATTGGGTTTCACCGGGCCAATGTTGCGTGGCTCTGGAGTGGAATGGGATTTGCGCAAGAAGCAGCCCTATGAAGTTTATGATCAGCTGGATTTTGATATTCCAGTGGGTGTTAATGGTGATTGTTATGATCGCTATCTAGTGCGTATGGAAGAAATGCGCCAATCCAACCATATTATCAAGCAGTGTGTTGACTGGTTGCGTATTAATCCCGGACCAGTGATGTCTGATAACCATAAGGTTGCGCCACCTTCACGTGTAGACATGAAGCAGAATATGGAAGAGTTAATCCATCATTTCAAACTGTTTACCGAAGGGATGCATGTGCCGGCAGGTGAAGCGTATGCGGCTGTCGAACATCCGAAAGGAGAGTTCGGTATCTATTTGGTATCTGATGGATCAAATAAGCCTTATCGTTTGAAAATTCGCGCGCCTGGTTATCCTCACCTGGCCGCATTGGATGAAATGGCTCGTGGTCATATGATTGCAGACGTTGTCGCAATTATTGGTACACAAGATATTGTTTTTGGTGAAATTGACCGTTGATGAATATGATTTTTTTCAATGGTATGACTGTGCATGTATGTGCGGTAGCAAGTATGTCTTTGACCATCTGTTGTGGATTATAAAATGCTGACATCCGATTCTCTCGCACAAATTGATAAAGAAATTGCTAAATATCCGGCGGATCAAAAACAATCTGCTGTAATGTCTGCGTTGCGGATTGCGCAGATTGAAAAGCGTTGGCTTTCTACTGAACTGATGGATTTTATAGCACACTATCTGGGCATGCCGGCTATTGCAGTATATGAAGTCGCGAGCTTCTATAATATGTATGAAATGCACCCCGTTGGTCATCACAAAATCACGGTATGTACCAATCTTTCCTGTACATTGGTCGGTGCGCTGGATATTGTTGAACATTTAAAAAAGAAGCTGGGGATTCAGATTGGGGAAACGACAGATGATGGCAAATTTACTCTACGTGAATCCGAATGCATGGGCGCATGTGGAGATGCCCCATTGTGCACGCTCAACAATCATAAAATGCTCAGTTATTTGACTCCAGAAAAGATCGATCAGATTTTAGCGGAGCTGGAATAGATTCTATGAATGAAGTGATTTTTAACACCCAGCATTTAGATAAGCCATGGACACTCGAAACCTATCGCAGCTCTGGTGGGTACGAAATGCTGAAAAAAGTGGTTACGGAAAAAGTGCCATCGGAAGAAATTATCAGTGAAGTCAAAAAGTCAGCTCTGCGCGGGCGTGGTGGCGCCGGTTTTCCAACCGGGTTGAAGTGGAGCTTCATGCCTCGCCATTTTGACGGTGATAAGTATCTTGTTTGTAATTCTGATGAAGGTGAGCCAGGGACTTTCAAAGACCGAGATATTTTGCTTTTAAATCCTCATGTACTGATTGAGGGAATGGCTATTGCTGCCTATACGATGAATGTTAAGGTAGGTTACAACTATATTCATGGCGAAATTTTCGAAGCATACGATCGTTTTGAAGCTGCGCTGGAAGAAGCCAGGGCGGCGGGGTTTTTGGGCGACAACCTGTTCGGCACCGATTTTAGCTTCAATCTGCATGCCCACCATGGGTATGGAGCTTATATTTGTGGTGAAGAAACAGCCTTGCTGGAGTCTATCGAAGGTAAAAAGGGACAGCCACGTTTTAAGCCACCATTTCCGGCTAGTTATGGACTTTACGGAAAGCCAACTACGATTAATAACACTGAAACATTTGCCTGTATTCCCTACATTATTCGGCATGGCGGCCAGCAATTTCTGGAATTGGGTAAACCAAACAACGGTGGTACAAAAATATTCTCTGTATCCGGACACGTTAACAAACCGGGTAATTATGAGGTTCCAATGGGAACACCATTCAGTGAGTTACTTGAAATGGCTGGCGGAATGCGAGGCGGTCGCAAACTTAAAGCCTGTATTCCGGGTGGCTCGTCTGTGCCTGTAGTGCCTGGCGATATCATGATGGATGTCACTATGGATTACGATGCTATTGCAAAGGCCGGTTCCTCTTTGGGGGCCGGTTCGGTCATCATCATGGATGATACGGTTTGCATGGTGAAAGCGCTGGAAAGATTATCGTATTTTTATTACGAGGAATCTTGCGGTCAATGTACGCCCTGTCGTGAAGGGACCGGTTGGCTGTACAGGATTGTTCATCGTATTGAACATGGAAAAGGCAAACTGGAAGATCTGGATTTGCTGGTAGACGTTTCAAACAATATTGGTGGCCGAACCATTTGTGCTTTGGGGGATGCGGCAGCAACGCCGGTCAAAAGCTTCATCAAGCATTTTCGGGAAGAATTTGAATATCACATCAAGCACGGCAAGTGCATGGTGTAATTGAGAAAAAGTATGTTAAACATTGAAATAGACGGCAAGCAGGTATCTGTTCCAAGTGGTAGTACCATTATGGATGCAGCTAACCAGGTGGGTGTGTACATTCCCCATTTTTGCTATCACAAAAAGTTAACGATCGCTGCCAACTGCCGCATGTGCCTGGTTCAGGTAGAAAAAGCAGCAAAGCCTTTGCCTGCTTGTGCAACACCTGCAACGGACGGGATGAAAGTTTTTACAAAATCAGATTCTGCTCTCAAAGCGCAAAAAGGCGTAATGGAGTTTCTTCTGATCAACCACCCTCTGGATTGTCCTATCTGTGACCAAGGTGGTGAGTGCCAGTTGCAGGATCTGGCAGTAGGTTATGGTGCCAGTAAATCCCGTTACGAAGAAGAAAAACGCGTAGTCTCAAACAAGAATTTAGGGCCGCTTGTAGCGACGGATATGACCCGGTGTATTCATTGCACACGGTGTGTACGTTTTGGCCAGGAAATCGCCGGCATAATGGAAATGGGGCAGGTGGGACGCGGCGAGCATTCAGAAATTATGCCCTTTGTTGAAAGCACCATTAATTCCGAATTATCCGGTAATATTATTGATCTGTGTCCTGTTGGTGCTTTGACCAGCAAACCATTCCGTTATACCGCCCGCACATGGGAGCTATCCCGTCGCAAATCAGTCAGCCCTCATGACGGGCTTGGCAGTAACCTGATTGTGCATGTGAAGCAAAATCGTGTCATGCGTGTTTTGCCTGCTGAAAACGAAGAAATTAACGAGTGCTGGATTTCGGATAAAGATCGCTTCTCCTATGAAGGTTTAAATTCTGAAGACCGTTTAACTGTTCCCATGATCAAACGTGGTGGCGAATGGCGTGAATGCGAATGGCAGGAAGCATTGGAGTATGTCGCCAATGGTTTGACGCGCATCAAGCAGGATTTTGGCGCTGATCAGATTGGTGCTTTAGCAATCCCCCACAGCACACTTGAAGAGCTATATCTATTACAAAAACTGATGCGCGGTCTGGGTAGTGGGAATGTGGATCATCGTTTACTGCAGTCAGATTTTAGTGCTGATGGACAGTTACAAGGTGCGCCATGGCTGGGGCAAAGTATTGCCTCTTTGGAAGAGCTGGATCGTGTATTGGTAATTGGCAGCACGCTACGGAAAGATCACCCGTTGATTGCCTTGCGTTTACGTAAAGCGGTAAAACATGGCGCGGAACTGAACATTGTTAATCCGGTTGATGAAGATTTATTGACGCAAGTTGCCAACAAAGCGATAGTTTCACCGGTTGCTATGGTAAACATGCTTGCACAAATTCTTAAAGCGCTTGCTGAAATTAAATCAATCGATATTCCTTCTGCATTGAAGCAGCAAGTGGATTCGGTCACTGTTTCTGATTCTGCGCAAGCCATTGCCTCCAGCCTTGCTCAAGGCGAGCGCAGGGCTGTACTGTTGGGTAATTTGGCTCAACATCATCCCCGTTATGCAGAACTCTCAGGCATTGCTCAGACGATTGCAGAAATGGCTGGTGCCCAGTTTGGCGTTCTGGGTGAAGCTGCAAATAGTGTTGGGGCTTATGTCGCCGGGGCGGTGCCTATGTATGGATCAATGGGTGAAACTGCAAAAACCGGTTTGAATGCTGCCGCTATGCTTGAAAAGCCGCTGAATGCGTATATTTTGCTTGGCGCAGAAATGGAACTGGATAGCTATAACCCTCAGCAGGCAATACAGGCAATGCAATCGGCTGATTTGGTTGTTGCCATGAGCGCCTACAAACATGGCGCGATGGACTATGCTGATGTGATGCTGCCAATTGCTCCTTTTTCCGAGACATCAGGTACCTTTATTAATACGGCAGGTCGTGTTCAAAGTTTTCATGGTGTAGTGAAACCACTTGGTGAAACCAGGCCTGCTTGGAAAATTTTGCGTGTTTTGGCAAACCTGCTGAATTTAAAAGAATTTGAGTATGACAGTACTGAGATGGTGCGTGCTGAAATGCTCGGAAAGGGTGATGAAGCCATTCAGGCCAGGCTGAATAACTTGCAACAAAACATTTCGGTGCAGTCTGTGGATGTACCTCCAGTCAGTAATCTGCAACGGGTGGGTGAAATCCCTGTTTATCAAGCTGATCCGGTAGTACGTCGGGCAGAGTCGCTACAACGCACCCAAGACGCTGCTGCACCTGAAGCATTTATGCATGGTGATCTATTGCAGAAGTTGCAAATATCAGAAGGCGGTATGGCGATGGTTCGCCAAAAGTCAGGCCAGGCAACCCTCAGAGCTATGCGCGATGATCAATTACCTGGTGATTGCGTTCGTATTGCTGGTGCACATGCTTTAACAGCGAGTTTGGGTGAGCTGTTGGGTGAGATTGAAGTAGAGAAGGCATAACCTTTTCATGGATATAGTTAAGGGCTTATTTTAATAATGGCATTTTTCCAAGAACTCTTTGGCTTTACCTGGCCGGCAGTCTGGGCACTCATCAAGATTGTTGCAATCGTTGCTCCACTGATGATCGGTGTCGCCTATTTAACCTTGGCAGAACGCAAGGTGATCGGTGCGATGCAAGTGCGTATTGGTCCCAATCGGGTCGGTCCATTTGGTTTGCTTCAGCCAATCGCAGATGGTCTGAAGCTGATGTTCAAAGAAATCATTATTCCAACCGGCTCTAATAAAATATTGTTTGTGTTGGCGCCGGTATTGACTATTGCACCTGCACTGGCAGCCTGGGCAGTGATCCCGTTTAGTCCGGAATTGGTGTTGGCCAATGTGGATGCAGGGCTGTTGTATATCATGGCAATTACATCCATGGGTGTCTATGGTGTCATCGTTGCAGGTTGGGCATCCAACTCTAAATATGCCTTTCTGGGTAGCTTGCGTTCTGCTGCTCAAATCGTTTCTTATGAAATTGCCATGGGATTTGCGCTAGTTGGTGTGTTGATGGCGTCACAAAGTCTGAATCTGGTCGATATCGTGAATGGCCAGCAAGGCGGTATATTTAGTTGGTACTGGCTACCATTATTTCCGTTGTTTATTGTTTATTTGATTTCTGGTGTGGCTGAAACCAATCGCGCACCTTTTGACGTGGCAGAAGGCGAATCGGAAATTGTCGCAGGTTTCCACGTGGAATATTCCGGTATGGCTTTTGCGGTCTTCTTCCTCGCTGAATATGCCAACATGATTCTCATTGCTACCCTGACAGCGATTATGTTTCTTGGTGGATGGCAACCGTTATTTGAATTTGCTCCTTTCACCTGGATACCTGGTTTTGTCTGGTTTATGTTCAAGATTGCTTTTGTCTTGTTCCTGTTTTTATGGTTCCGTGCCACTTTCCCGCGTTATCGCTATGATCAGATCATGCGTCTTGGCTGGAAAGTATTTATACCGATTACGTTAGTCTGGATCCTGGTGGTTGGCGCCGCTATGCAGACACCTTATGCGTATCTGTTTCATTGAGAGCGGGAGAGAATATTATGAACCGCATCAAAAATTTCTTAAGCAGTCTGTTGTTGGCTGAATTACTTAAAGGCATGGCTCTGACTGGGCGTCATATGTTTGCGCGCAAAATTACCGTACAGTTTCCGGAGGAAAAAACACCTCAGTCTCCGCGTTTTCGTGGTCTGCACGCATTGCGACGTTACCCTAATGGAGAAGAGCGCTGTATTGCTTGTAAATTGTGCGAAGCAGTATGTCCAGCATTGGCTATTACCATTGAATCTGAACAGCGTGAAGATGGTACGCGCCGCACAACGCAATACGACATTGATTTGACCAAGTGTATTTTTTGCGGTTTTTGTGAGGAATCCTGCCCGGTTGATTCGATTGTTGAAACCCGCATACTGGAATACCACGGAGAAAAGCGAGGTGATTTGTATTACACCAAGCCTATGCTGTTAGCTGTAGGCGATAAGCACGAAGAGCAGATTGCAAAAGATCGTGCTGCAGATGCAAAGTATCGCTAAAGTTTGAAGCGGTTTTTAGGATATCAATATGAATTTTGAAACATTTGTTTTTTATTTTTTCTCGGCAATATTGCTGTTTGCCGCAGTGCGCGTGATTACAGCGCGTAATCCTGTGCATTCCGCATTGTTTCTTGTGCTGGCGTTTTTTACTGCGGCCGGACTTTGGATTATGTTGGAAGCAGAGTTTCTGGCGATTACGCTGGTATTGGTCTATGTCGGTGCAGTGATGGTGTTATTCCTGTTTGTCGTGATGATGCTCGACATCAATCTGGACAGATTACGTGAAGGATTCTGGAATTATCTGCCTCTAGCCGCGATTGTCGCTGTATTCATGGTGTTTGAGATGGTCGTAGTGCTGGGCAGTAAGCATTTTGGGCTTTCTATCGTTCCAGCACCGCAGACGCATGCTGCAGGCTACAGCAATACCAAGGAATTGGGGCGTCTCTTGTATACAGAGTATGTGTATCCATTTGAAATTGCCGCTGTAGTGTTGCTGGTAGCGATTGTGGCAGCCATTGCTTTGACAATGCGCCGTCGCAAAAATACCAAATCTCAGGATGCCGCACAGCAAATTGCTGTAAGGCGAGAGGATAGGGTTCGTCTGGTATCAATGAAGGCGGAGAAGAAAGAAATTGCTCCAGCCGAAACCGGTCAATAGCAGGTTACAAGGGGAATTCAGGTGTTGTCTTTATCACACTATCTAGTACTTGGCGCGATCCTGTTTTCGATCAGCGTTGTAGGTATTTTCCTGAATCGGAAAAACGTCATTATTTTGCTCATGGCAATCGAACTTATGTTGCTTGCGGTAAATATGAATTTCATTGCATTTTCGCATTATCTTGGTGACATATCCGGACAGATTTTTGTGTTCTTTATTCTGACTGTTGCGGCAGCTGAATCTGCAATAGGGTTGGCAATTCTCGTGGTGCTGTTCCGTAATCTGCGGACTATCAACGTGGATGATCTAGACCATTTGAAGCACTAATATCGGGACGTTTATTTCACCGTTATGAAAATTTTCTCTGTTAGGTTGATATAACACTTTGTCCCTGAAAAATAAACAAGTCGAGCAATTGAACTATGACTGAAATGCAAAAACTGTATTTATTGGTACCGCTGGCGCCGCTATTTGGAGCAATAGTGGCTGGCCTGTTTGGGAAATTTATCGGTCGTTCCGGCGCTCATTGGATAACGATTATTGGTGTTGCCGTTTCATTTGTTGCTTCCCTGGTAATTTTTCAGGATGTAATGGCTGGGCATACCTTTAATGGCAGTGTTTATACTTGGTTAACGACGGGTGATACACGATTTGAGATCGGTTTTTTAATCGATAAACTCACTGTCATGATGATGCTAGTGGTGACGTTTGTGTCGCTGATGGTACACATATACACCGTCGGCTATATGCATGATGATCCTGGTTATCAACGTTTCTTCAGCTATATTTCCCTGTTTACTTTCTCCATGTTGATGTTGGTCATGGCCAATAACTTCATGCAACTATTTTTCGGTTGGGAAGCGGTGGGACTTGTTTCCTATTTACTGATTGGCTTCTGGTATACCAGGCAAACGGCTATCTATGCGAACCTGAAGGCGTTTCTGGTCAATCGAGTAGGGGATTTCGGCTTTCTGTTAGGTATCGGAATGGTGTTATGGCAATTTGGCACGCTGGACTATGCTGCTGTTTTTGCGCGAGCACCAGAGTTGGCTGAACATACCATTCAGCTGATTCCGGGCCAGGAATGGTCTCTGATGAGCGTGATTTGTATCTTGTTGTTTATCGGCGCTATGGGTAAATCCGCGCAGTTTCCACTGCATGTATGGTTGCCTGACTCCATGGAAGGTCCAACACCGATCTCTGCGCTGATTCATGCTGCCACGATGGTAACTGCGGGTATATTTATGGTGGCCCGGATGTCACCCTTGTTTGAACTGTCAGAAACGGCTTTGTCTTTTGTGATGGTCATTGGGGCAATCACGGCATTGTTTATGGGCTTTCTGGGTATTATTCAAAACGACATTAAACGTGTGGTGGCGTATTCAACCTTGTCACAATTGGGTTACATGACTGTCGCGCTTGGCGCATCTGCATACTCAGTGGCTATTTTTCATCTGATGACCCACGCTTTTTTTAAAGCGCTATTGTTCCTGGCGGCAGGTTCCGTGATTATTGGAATGCACCATAATCAGGATATTCGTCACATGGGTGGTCTGCGCAAATACATGCCCATCACCTGGATTACCTCTTTGATTGGTTCGCTGGCTCTTATCGGAACACCATTCTTTTCCGGGTTCTATTCCAAGGACAGCATTATAGAAGCAGTAGGATTGTCGCATTTGCCTGGTTCAGGTTTTGCTTATTTTGCGGTGGTGGCGGGCGTTTTTGTCACCGCATTCTATTCTTTCCGTATGTATTTCCTGGTTTTTCATGGTAAAGAGCGATTTGATACCCATGGTGATCATGGCCATGATCACCATGGGCATGGTCACGGTGGTGTGCCGCATGAATCACCATGGGTCGTTACCTTGCCATTGATTATGCTGGCAATCCCCTCGGTGGTAATTGGGTATATGGCAATCGAACCGATGCTGTTTGGTGACTACTTTAAAGGTGTGATTCATATTTCAGAAGCGCATTCTGCGATGGAAGAACTGACCCATGAATTTCATGGCGCATTTGCTATGGCATTACATTCATTAATGACGTTGCCTTTCTGGCTGGCGCTTTCAGGGGTAGTGGTGTCATGGTATTTTTATATGAAACGGCCTGATATCCCTGCAATGATGAAGGATCGTTTTAGTCTGATTTATATCATTCTAGAGAATAAATACGGTTTTGATGCTTTCAATGACTGGTTTTTTGCCGGGGGTGTGCGCAAGTTGGGTGGCGTGTTATGGCGTATTGGCGATGTAAAAATTATTGATGGATTTTTTGTAAATGGAACGGCCCGCTTAATTGGCTGGAGTTCCAGAATGATCAGGTATTTCCAGTCTGGCTATATTTACCACTATGCATTCGCGATGATTATAGGCGTGTTTGTTTTGGTTGCAATTTTTGTAAAAAATTGAGGTAAACCACTGGTTGTGGATTTGAACAAAATGCTGAGTGTCGTGTTTGTTGCAAGTGTATGTGCTTGCGTTTCAAGAATTTAGGATAACTATGATTGCTGGATTTCCTCCATTGAGTTTGGTGATATGGGTTCCGATACTGACCGGATTGCTGGTGTTGGCAACCGGAAGTGACCGGAATGCTGCTTTGGCACGCTGGATTGCCTTGCTGGGCGCAATCGCAGGCTTTGTTGTTGCGATACCACTGTACACTCAGTTTGATCTGATTAATCCGGGTATGCAGTTTACTGAGATGCGCCCCTGGATTGAATCATTTAACATCAATTACCATCTGGGTGTAGACGGAATTTCCATGTTGTTCATCCTGCTGACCAGTTTTACGACAGTCTTGGTTGTATTGGCAGGCTGGAAGGTCATTCAAAAGAATGTCGCACAGTATATGGCTGCGTTCCTGATTATGTCAGGGTTAATGAATGGTGTGTTTGCCGCCTTGGATGCCATTCTGTTTTACGTATTCTGGGAAGCAATGCTTATTCCCATGTTTATTGCGATTGGCGTTTGGGGAGGGCCGAATCGCGTCTACGCATCTATCAAGTTTTTCCTGTATACCTTGCTAGGATCGCTGCTGATGCTAGTAGCTTTCATTTATCTGTACAACTTGTCAGGCGGAAGCTTTGAAATTCTGGATTATCACGAACTCCGTATTGAGAAAATACCGCAAATCCTGATTTTTCTGGCATTTTTCATGGCGTTTGCGGTAAAGGTTCCCATGTGGCCGGTCCATACTTGGTTGCCGGATGCCCACGTAGAAGCGCCAACAGGCGGATCTGTCGTATTGGCGGCGATCATGCTGAAACTGGGTGCTTACGGTTTCCTCCGTTTCTCCATGCCAATTGCGCCCGATGCCAGCCATATTTTATCTGGATTCATGATTACCCTGTCACTGATTGCTGTTGTTTATATTGGTCTAGTCGCGCTAGCCCAGGGTGACATGAAAAAGTTGATTGCGTATTCGTCAATATCCCACATGGGCTTTGTTACCTTAGGATTTTTCATATTTAACGCCTATGGTATGGAAGGTGCTTTGGTGCAGATGATTTCTCATGGATTCATTTCTGCTGCGCTTTTCCTGTGCGTCGGTGTCATGTATGACCGTGTCCATTCACGCCAGATTTCAGATTATGGTGGCGTGGCTAACAAAATGCCCAAATTTTCAGCATTTTTCATGCTGTTTGCCATGGCTAATTCCGGCTTGCCTGGTACCAGTGGATTTGTAGGCGAGTTCATGGTGATTATGGGGGCTCTTCAAGCGAATTTCTGGTACGCATTCCTTGCGGCAACGACACTGATTTTTGGAGCGGCTTATACCTTGTGGATGTACAAACGTGTTGTGTTTGGCAATGTCACGCAAAAACACGTTGAGGAAATGAAGGATATTTCCGGACGGGAATTTCTTATATTAGGTTTGTTGGCAATCGCCGTATTAACCATGGGTATGTATCCACTACCATTCACTGAGGTGATGCATAGTTCCGTGAGTAATTTGCTGGTGCATGTAGCGCAAAGCAAGCTGTAAAATGTCTTGTGATAAGAACAAAGACTGGACGTAGTGCTAAAGGAATATGAATAAATGAGTTTTACCTTAACTAATTTGATACCTGTTTTGCCGGAAGTGTTTTTGCTGGCAGCAGCATCCTTTATCCTCATTCTTGATTTGTTCATCAGCGACAAAAATCGCTTTGTTACTTACGGCCTGACGCAAATAACACTGCTCATCTGTGCTTTTATTACCGTCTCAACAGCACAGCAGAACGTGGTTTATGCTTTCAGTAACATGGTGGTAGATGACCCCATGTCGGATATTCTGAAGTTGATGCTTTATCTTACTGTTTCTATTTTGCTTGTTTATTCCAGAGAATATATCCGGTTGCGTGGGATGTACCGTGGCGAATTTTTTGTGCTGGCATTGTTTGCAATGCTGGGCATGATGATTATGATCTCAGCCAATCATTTTCTGACGTTGTATTTGGGGCTGGAACTTTTATCACTCTGCCTTTACGCGATGGTGGCTTTGCAGCGAGATTCTGCTGTTGCGACAGAAGCAGCAATGAAATACTTTGTATTAGGTGCGCTGGCTTCTGGAATGTTGTTATACGGTATGTCCATGCTTTACGGTGTAACAGGCAGTCTGAATATCAACGAGGTTTCCATGGCTATTCAACAAGGCGTGGAAAACCGCACAGTGCTGGTATTTGGACTGGTTTTTGTAGTCGCAGGTCTGGCGTTTAAGCTGGGTGCGGTGCCATTCCATATGTGGATTCCCGATGTCTATCAGGGCGCACCAACTGCAGTCACACTTTTTATTGGCAGTGCGCCTAAAATAGCGGCATTTGCTTTTGTGATGCGCATTTTAGTGCAGGGTATGCAAGGTTTGCTTCAGGACTGGCAAGGTATGTTGATTATCATGGCAGTATTGTCCATGGCGATTGGAAACATCACTGCCATTGCACAAACCAACTTGAAACGTATGCTGGCCTATTCGACTATTTCTCATATGGGTTTCCTGTTGTTGGGCTTTTTAAGCGGTACATTAGGCGGCTACAGTGCCTCAATGTTTTATGTACTGGTCTATGTGCTGATGAGTCTTGGTTCATTTGGCATGATCATGTTAATGTCACGGCAGGGATTTGAAGCTGAAAACCTTGATGATTTCAAAGGGCTTAACCAGCGCAGTCCATGGTATGCATTTCTCATGCTGTTATTGATGTTCTCCATGGCGGGTGTTCCACCAACTGTTGGTTTTTACGCTAAACTGTCCGTACTGCAGGCAGCACTTCAGTCAGGCTTTATCTGGTTAGTTGTTTTTGCTGTATTGATGTCAGTTATCGGCGCATTTTATTATCTGCGTATCATTAAACTGATGTACTTTGATGCGCCAAATGATATGAATGCCATCAAGCCAGAAGCAGATGTGCGTTTACTAATGAGTGCCAACGGCCTGGCCGTGCTGGCGTTGGGAATCTTGCCGCAGCCGCTGATGGCGCTGTGTGCTTATGCGATAGAAAATTCACTGTGAACCTAAATACCATAACATTGCTTATAGTCGGCCTGATAGCCGCAAATTTACCTTTTGTTAGCGAACGATTTTTATTTGCTATCCCTTTTAAAAGCGGATTCAAGGCTTTTGGATGGCGTCTTGTGGAATGGTTTGCTATCTATGGTGCGGTAGGAGCGCTGGCCTATTTTCTTGAAGCAAAAATGGGCCCTGTGCATCAGCAAAAATGGGAATTTTATGCAGTTACACTTTGCCTCTTTCTGGTTTTTGCCTATCCTGGATTTGTTTACCGCTACTTTTGGCGGCAGCGTCTGAACTAAATTTCCCTGGTATGAATTATCTTGAGGGGTACAGGTAATCAGCCTGTGCCCCTTGTGTATTTCGGGATATAGCCATATAACCAACATTGAGATGTGATTTAAAGATCTGGAGCCATTGCAGGAACGTTGTTTTATGAAAAATAGTAGACTGGAAGAATCCCAGATAACAACAAAAACGGTGTATGAAGGTCGTTTGCTTCATGTAAAGGAAGATCAGGTTGTTTTGCCGAATGGCAAACATGCTAGTCGTGAATACATTGTTCATCCAGGTGCTGTAGTGATTCTTCCTTTGTTGGACAATGGTGATGTGCTATTGGAAAAACAGTACCGGTACCCTTTAAGAAGGGAATTTATTGAATTTCCTGCCGGTAAAATTGATCCTGGCGAAGATGAGCTTACTTGTGGGAAACGAGAACTCCTTGAGGAAACGGGGTACCTTGCAAAAGATTGGCAATACGTCACAACAATCTATCCTTGTATCGGATATTCGGATGAAAAACTCGTGTATTATATGGCGAAAGGGTTGAGTTTTAGCAAGCTCCAGCCAGATGAAGATGAATTTCTTGAGATTTTCCAGCTACCCTTTGGAACAGCCATGGATAGGGTGAAAAGTGGTGAAATTTGTGAAGTGAAAACGGTGACAGGATTATTCTGGCTAGAAAAAATCATTTCTGGTCAGTGGTAATTTAATTGCAGTATTCAAGGTTGTTGTAGTGAAGTTTGAGGGAAGAGAACCTTCCTTTGCAGAGAGGATAGTATGAAGCGAGTAGATGATTTTAGACTGAAATTTGGCAAGAAAGAGTTGGTGCCAATCATGATTGGCGGTATGGGTGTAGATATTTCAACTGTGGAGCTTGCGCTGGTCGTAGCTAAGCTTGGCGGGGTTGGTCATATCTCGGATGCAATGGTTCCAACGGTTTCAGATCGTCGTTTCAAGACCCACTTTGTTAAAGACAAGCAAAAAAAATATAAATATAACTTCAATAATACTGATAAATCAGTTGTTCAGTTTGACCTGGGGCAATTGGCAGAAGCCACAAAGTTACATGTAGGACAGGCTATGGGAGCCAAGCGGGGTGATGGCATGATATTCATCAACTGTATGGAAAAACTCACCATGAACAGCCCGAAAGATACGCTGCGGGTGCGTCTGGAATCGGCAATGGACGCAGGTATTGAGGGGATTACATTAAGTGCCGGTTTGCATTTGGGTTCGCTTTCCCTGGTACAGGATCATCCGCGCTTTCGCGATGTGAAGTTTGGTATCATCGTTTCATCCTTACGAGCTTTGCAGCTTTTTTTGCGTAAAAATGCGCGCTTAAACCGTCTGCCTGATTATGTTGTAGTTGAAGGCCCGCTTGCCGGTGGGCACTTGGGTTTCGGCCTGGATTGGGCTAAATATGATCTGAAAACCATCGTGAATGAAATACATCAATATTTTGCTCAGGAAGGGATACATATTCCCGTTATTCCGGCAGGAGGGATATTTACCGGCACGGATGCCATGGAGTTTCTGGATACTGGTTCGGCTGCCGTGCAAGTGGCAACCCGATTTACGGTGACCAAGGAGTGTGGGCTGCCAGCCAAGGTGCAGCAAGAGTATTTTAAAACGAGCGAAGATAACATTGAAGTCAACGAAATTTCGCCAACGGGCTATCCGATGCGAATGCTGAAAAATAGTCCATCCATAGGTGCGGGTATTCAGCCAAATTGTGAAGCTTATGGTTATTTACTGGATGGTCATGGCCATTGCAGCTACATTGATGCCTATAATCGTGAATTGGTAAAGCATCCTGATGGCAAAAATATATCTGTTAAAGATAAAACCTGTTTATGTACGCACATGCGCAATTTTGATTGTTGGACCTGCGGGCATTACACCTATCGTTTAAAGGATACGACGCATCAATTAGCTGATGGAAGCTATCAGATTTTGTCGGCAGAGCATGTTTTTCAAGACTATCAGTTCAGCGTAGATCACAAGATAGCCTTGCCTGCCGAGACAGTCTGATACCCACAATTATAATTTAGCCAGAATATTTATTTGACATACAGCGCGTTTCAGTAAAGAATATCAATTATGAATTCAATTTCCATGCATAAATGTGTATCTATTCGACCCATGCTGCGAGTGTGGGTGGGTAAACATGATCTGTGGCATTTGGATGCGTTAAGTTGAAGTAACGTTCTCAGTAAAATTCTAAAAAGGCCACAGAAAATTTTCTGTGGCCTTTTTTATTTTGCATCAAGGAAAAAATGATGTCAGTGCCAGTAGCCTATTTGTCTATCATTCTGATCTGGTCAACGACACCGCTTGCCATTCAGTGGAGTACTGAAGGTAACGGATTTTTATTTGCCGTTACTGCGCGTATGATGATTGGCGTTGTGATTTGCTTACTATTAATGCTGGTTTTCAGGGTGAAGCTTCCGCTTTATCGAGAAGCCAGACTGACCTATTTTGCAGGTGGGTTAGGCATTTTTGGTGCAATGTCCTGCGTATATTGGGGCGCGCTTTATATCCCATCAGGATTGATTGCGCTGCTATTTGGTTTGCAACCGATTATAACCAGTTTGACAGCGGCTTTCTGGTTGAATGAGCGCAGCTTTACGCTGAATAAAGTTTTAGGCGCATTGCTTGGATTATTGGGACTAGTGGCTATTTTTGGTTCAGGTTTAAGTGTTGGTGTACACGTGGGGGCCGGCGTTGGTGTGGTATTGCTGGCAGTAGTGCTGCAATCGGTGAGTCTGGTGTGGGTGAAGCGAATCGGTGCGGATTTACCTGCATTATCCGTGACTAGCGGGGCACTTATAGTGGCAGTTCCATTATTTGCATTAAGCTGGGCGCTGGTAGATGGTACTGTGCCGGTGTCGCTTGTTCCAAGAGCTGGGTGGTCGATTGTGTATCTGGGCGTGTTTGGTTCGGTTGTAGGGTTTAACCTGTATTTTTATATCATAAAGCGGCTGGAAGCTGGTCAGACAGCTTTAATTACCTTGATTACACCTGTTAGTGCGCTGATGTTGGGACATGTGTTGAACGGGGAGAAAATTCAGTCCGCGGTGTGGATTGGGACAGTATGTATTTTATGCGGTCTGATGTTGCATCAGTGGCAAGTATTGTCCACAGGTTTGCAACGTGTGAGAATACGTCGGCAAAAATAAATAATGAAGCTAAAGGAATAGTAAACCACGATGTTGCCAGTTACTATTTTTCTGCAGGTTATTGAGTGCCGGCAATGACAAACAAAGCAATGACACATGAAAAACCAAGTGCCCAGACAGTAGAACGCAAAGTGGCTTTATCCAGTATGTAAAAGCTCGCGTGCAGAATGCGAAAAGCGATGAAGGCTACTGCAAGCATATCAATGGTGCTTTGGGGTGCGTGTTGCAGTTGTGCAATGATGACTGCCGCAGCAAAAGCGGGAAATGCTTCAAATGCGTTGAATTGTGCCCAGTTTGCCCGTTTTCTATAACCATCTGTCTTTGCAAGATATTCCCGAGGTGCGTGATTGTCGTAGCCGGCTTTTGCTTTGGCTAACATCGCAATCGGGTATGGGATCAGGGCGGCAACTAAAATACACCAGTAAGCTATACTCACGATTTCTCCTGCTTGGATAAGGGGCGTCAGATAAAGTTTGGTTGTTCAGTATACGCTTGCTTTTTGAATATGGTATTACCCTGTGGCAGTTTGCGTGCTTGTGCATGTTACAATTTGCTCTGTTGAATTATTGGAAATAACCATGATTATTAACCCTTTTGCTGCTCCAGCAGAACCTGTAGAAAAACGAATTATGCTGAAAACAAAGGCTGGCCAACAAGTCAGTCTGGAGGTGACACTGGCGGATGATAAAGGTCGTCAAAGCGCTGCAGAATATATACGGCATTTGTTCGAAGAAATAAGAAAAAAAATGGATGAACCTGTCATTATTGTTGGTGCGGCAGAGCAAGACTATTTCAACGAAGAAGAAATCAAAAAGCAGATTTTGTACGTTGCTTCTTTTCACGATTCCATGTTTGGTACCTTCAACCAGCAGAGCAAATTGCCTGAAGATGAACGCAATGAATTCATTGAACTTTTTTTACTGGCTTGTGCGACGGTTCTTGAGGGGAAAAATATCCTGATTGATCTGGAAAAAGGCAAGATTGGGGATGAATCCAGATTGAATTAGTTTTGCAAACGCATGAGGTAAATCTGGATTTGTAAAGATTCTCGAATATTTATTACTTGCTGTTTTTATAGGGTAAATTTAAGTATTGTGTTGATAGAAAACATGAAAATATTGATTGTTGATGACAGTGAAATCGCACGTCACTCGCTTGAGATGTTGTTACATGCTATCGGGTATACGGACGTTTTGTCATGCTCTTCAGCACATGACGCTTTAAATTTATTGGGTGTGTTTGACAAGATTGTTAGCGAGAATTCACCAGTGGATTTGGTATTGATGGACGTTATGATGCCGGAAATGAATGGCATAGACGCTATCTCGCATATCCGGGCTGTGCATCAACTTAAGGATATCCCTATTATTATGGTGTCAATCAGCGGCGAAGTTTCATTTCTGGAGCGCGCTTTTGCTGCTGGTGCTACTGACTTTATCAGTAAACCGATTAACGCCATTGAACTGAGTGCAAGGGTTCGGGCTGCATTCAGGCTCAAGATGGAAATGGATATTCGCAAAGAGCGGGAGCAGCAACTGGAAGTGTTAAACCGCACACTGGAAGTAATGTGTAATATTGATAATTTGACTGGTATTGCAAACCGACGCTGCTTTGATGAAACATTGGTTAATGAGTGGGAAGATGCATTGCGATCCAGGCAACCCTTGTCCATGTTGCTCATTGATATTGATGTATTCAAGGAATTCAATGATACCTACGGTCACGTAGAAGGAGATGCGTGTCTGCAACAAGTTGCGAAAGCGCTGAGAGATTGTGTGGATGCACCGGGAGCATGTACTGCGCGTTTTGGTGGGGAAGAGTTTGTGATATTGCTGCCCAGTGCAGATCAAATAAGCGCGGAGAAGCTGGCTGCCAGCATACACGCAAAAATCGCGCATTTGCAAATTTTACACTCTGTTTCAAAAGTGGAAAATTTTGTCACGGTGAGTATCGGAGTGGTGAGCGTTGTGCCGGAATCTTCTGCTAAATCGCTGGATATGTTAAAGGCAGCAGATAATGCACTTTACGCCGCTAAGCAGCAAGGGCGGAATCGGACAGTGATTGGTTTGCCAATTTTGGCAATGCACTAAATATAAAGCACCTGCCCCATTATTTTTTTGAATAAAAATAATGGGGCAGGTTTAAAAGTATACTAAAAGGGTGCGCTTGCACCCTTTTTAATTCTTACAATTCGCTTGCGTGCGCAGCCAGATACTCAGCAACGCCTTCCGGAGAAGCCTTCATACCTGCTTTACCCTTGTTCCAGCCAGCTGGGCAAACTTCACCATGCTGTTCATTAAATTGCAGGGCATCTACCATGCGGATCATTTCATCTACGTCACGGCCTAGTGGCAGATCGTTGACAACTTGATGGCGAACAATACCATTGGTGTCGATCAGGAATGAACCGCGCAGTGCAACCTTGTCACCAATCAACACGTCATAGTCACGTGCAATAGCGTGGCTAAGATCAGCTACCATCGGGAATTGCACATTGCCTAAACCACCTTTTTCAACAGGGGTGTTTTTCCACGCCAAGTGGGTGAATTCGGAATCAACGCTGACAGCAATGACTTCAACATTGCGGTCTTTGAATTCTTTCATGCGGTGGTCAAAAGCCAGGATTTCGCTTGGGCACACAAAGGTGAAATCAAGCGGGTAGAAGAAAAGCACGGCATATTTGCCTTTGATGTGGTTTTTCAGGTTGAAATTTTCTTCGATTGTGTTGTTAGGCATTACCGCTGCAGCAGTGAAATCTGGAGCAGGTTTGGTTACTAAAACAGCCATGATATTCCTCGTTAGTGTTGTTGATGTAAAAAATTCAGCTCGCAATTTTAACCTGAATAGAAGATAAATATAACCATATTCTTACATAGGGAATCATTCCTTTATTCCTTCTGGTAAACTCGCACCCATGATTTCATTACGCAAACTATCGCTGCAACGTGGCAGTAAAATCCTTTTTGATAATATTGATCTGACCATACATGCTGGCCAGAAGATTGGTGTAACCGGCGCTAACGGGAGTGGTAAGTCCACGCTGTTTGCTTTATTCCGAGGGGAAATTCACTCGGATAAAGGTGATCTGGATATGCCTTCACGTCTGGAAATTGCGCATGTAGCTCAGGAAACGCCTGCACTGGATGTCAGTGCGATTGATTTTGTGCTGGATGGAGACCGTGAGCTGCGTGAAGTGGAGGCGGCTTTGCGGCAAGCAGAGGATGCGCATAACGGAGAACTGATTGCCGAGTTACATGCACGTTTCGACAATATTGAAGGATATAGCGCAAAGTCCCGTGCAGCCCGCATGTTGCATGGACTAGGATTTTCACCTGAACAATTCGATAAACCTGTGGCCGTTTTCTCAGGTGGCTGGCGCATGCGATTGAACCTTGCCCAGGCGCTGATGTGTCGTTCGGATTTATTATTGCTGGATGAACCCACAAACCATCTGGATCTGGATGCGGTGTTATGGCTTGAACAATGGTTGAAAAGTTATCCTGGTACTTTGTTGCTGATTTCTCATGATCGGGATTTTCTGGACAATACAGTCAATGCAATCGCACATGTAGAGCATCAGCAAATTACGCTTTATACCGGTAATTATGCAGATTTCGAGCGGCAACGTGCTGCCAGGTTGGCATTGCAGCAATCCGCTTTTGAAAAACAGCAACGGGAAGTAGCCCATCTCCATTCCTATATTGATCGTTTCCGAGCATCCGCCACGAAGGCGCGTCAGGCACAAAGCCGGATAAAAGCGCTGGAGCGGATGGAAATGATTGCCGCTGCTCATGTGGATTCGCCTTTTTATTTCAGTTTCCGAGCTGCGGAATCTACCCCCAATCCAGTTATACGGCTGGAGGAAGTCAGTGCCGGTTATGCTGATAACCCGATATTAAAAGGTATCAATTTCAGTCTGGAAGCCGGCGCCAGAATAGGACTGCTAGGTGCTAATGGCGCGGGTAAGTCTACTCTGATCAAGACACTTGCAGGTGAGCTGCCTGTGGTGGCAGGTAAACGGATTGAAGGGAAAGATTTGCGTATTGGCTATTTTGCGCAACATCAACTGGAGCAATTGCGACCGGAAGAAAGCCCCTTGCAACATTTACAAAGGCTGGATTCCAGCGCGCGCGAATCGGAATTGAGAAACTTTCTGGGTGGCTTCAACTTTCGAGGAGAGGCTGCGCTTGGCCCCGTAGCGCCATTCTCCGGTGGAGAAAAATCCCGATTGGCTTTGGCATTGCTGATCTGGCAGCGACCTAATCTGTTATTGTTGGATGAGCCTACCAACCATCTGGACCTTGAGATGCGCCATGCCCTGACTTTGGCTTTGCAGGATTATGAAGGTGCGTTGGTGGTGGTTTCTCATGATCGTCACTTGTTAAGGGCGACTACAGATCGGTTTCTGCTGACAGCCAACGGCGTCGTGTCGCCTTTTGATGGTGATCTCGATGACTATCGCAGGTGGCGTGCTGAGCAGTCCAGTGCTGAACCCGCTTCCAATGGTGGTGATAAGTCTCAAGAGGTTGATCGTAAAGCGCGTAAACGCGTTGAAGCGGAAGAACGTAATCGGCTCGCCGTATTGCGCAAGCCAATTGAAGCAAAGATCAAGAAATTAGAAAAGGAAATCGAGTCATATACTGCTGAAAAAACCAGGCTGGATAGCTTGCTGGCTGATGCAGATATCTATCTGGATGAGAAGAAAGAATTGCTAAAGACTTCGCTTATGCAGCAGGCAAAAGTCACAGAACAGTTGCATCAAGCAGAAGAAGCCTGGCTGGAGCAACATGCTGCGCTGGAAGAAATACTCCTGCCAGAAACGCAATAGTGCCAATATTGGTATTGTAACAATCGGAATTTTTTATGCTGGAATATATATTCTTTGATCAGGGCTTGCTTGGTCGTTTCATGGACTACTCAAATCAACTGGGTGTGGTTTGTAGTGAATCCGAAGATTCGATGGGATTGATTGTACTCGTACCTGAGAATTTGCCAGAGGATTTGGCGCTTTCTCTGGAACAGTTTTATGATCAGTTGCTCGAAGAACAATCACAGTTGGTAGAACAAGAAGATGGCGGTCTTGTGAAACATGCGGCTGGAATTCGCGTTACTCTGAACGATGGGCGCCCATGTATGGTAAGGCTGGAGCCTGAGATGGCCAATCGGCTGTTAGAGGTTTTCACCCTTGATGAAGTTCAGGCATTAGTAGTGGCAATTGCGAAAAGTGTGGAGTCTGCTGATGATGGGCCTGTTTGCCATCCCTGACGTCATACTTGAATCTTCCCATGTTAAACTCACATTTTACTTATAGGCGTTAAGCGTGGAAGAATATGATATTGTCGCCGCCGTGGATTTGGGGTCAAACAGCTTCCGTTTGCAGGTTGCGCGCGTGGTGGATGATCAAATATATCCCCTGGATTCTCTGAAAGAAACGGTACGTCTTGGTGCAGGTTTAACACCAGAAAAATTTCTTGATGAAGACTCTCAGGCTCGTGCACTGTCATGCCTGAAGCGTTTTGGTGAGCGACTGAGAGGGTTGCCTATTCATGCCGTAAGGGTGGTAGGAACCAATACACTGCGTGTTGCCAAAAATGCGCCAGCTTTTTTAACGAAAGCTGAAGAAGCGCTGGGCTTTCAGATTGAAGTCATTGCCGGGCGGGAAGAGGCAAGGCTGATTTATTTAGGGGTAGCCCACAGCGTGCCTGCCTCTCAGAACCACAGGCTGGTAGTAGATATCGGTGGTGGATCGACTGAATGTATTATTGGCGAGGGATTAGAACCCTACAAGATGGAAAGCCTGTACATGGGCTGTGTCAGTTACAGTTTGCGCTTTTTTCCTGAGGGAAAGATTACTAAAGATGCCATGCAAAATGCTGAAATGGCCGCAAAAATGGAACTGCTATCCATTCGTTCCAAGTTTTCCAGCGGGCACTGGCAGGAAGCAATAGGTTCATCGGGTACGGCTCGTGCGTTGGCTGATTTGCTGGAGCAAAATGGGTGGAGCAAAGTGGGTATCACGGCTGAAGGGCTGGCACAACTCCGAACTGTTTTGTTGAAAGCGGGAGATTGCAAAAAGCTGGATTTGCAGGGGATGAAACAGGATCGTATTCCGGTTTTACCAGGCGGGCTGGCAATCATGTCAGCGATATTTTCAGAGCTGGGTATTCAGCAAATGAACATTGCAGGTGCTGCCCTTCGTGAAGGTGTGTTATACGATCTGTTAGGTCGCTTCCATCATCATGATATGCGTGATGCGACTGTAAAGCAGTTTATGCGTCGCTACCATGTTGATCCCAGTCAGGCATTTCGCGTAGCAAATTTTTCCTCATCACTTTTTGTCGAAGTCGCTCAAGGGCTTGAGGAAGATATAGAAGAACTGAAGCAACATCTTTTATGGGCAGCAGACTTTCACGAAATCGGTATTTCTATCGCCCATAGTGGATATCATAAACATTCCGCCTATATTCTTGAACATGCAGACATGCCAGGGTTTTCAAAACTGGAACAATCCCAGCTCGGTTTACTGGTAAGGGCACAACGTGGTTCATTATCCAAAGTGCCAGGAATTGCTGATAAGCCCGCTTATTGGCTTGCTATTCTGGTATTGCGCCTGGCTGTGCTGTTTTATCGAAGCCGTACTGATATTGAAGTGCCTAAAATACAATTGAAGCTGCGTGATAACGAGTATCGATTAAAACTTGAAAAAGGCTGGTTGGAACAAAACCCTTTGACAGACAATGCATTGCAATCTGAAATCAAAGAATGGAAATCGATTGGAGTGAGTTTCAGTATTTCCAATAGTAAAGGGGATTAGCCCATAAAGTATGAGCATTTTGCCAGGTTGTGAAATTTGGGCGCAATTATAGTAAGTGTATTTTTTTCACCCGTTATTATTGTGAATCACTTCCAACACTCAGACACTTGTCGCGCGTATTATCTGGTTTCCCCAACCCAGCTTACTATCCTCATATTTAAGTTATCAATGCACACTCTTCTGTGGAATGGCAGTCCCTGGTTTCATTGCAATAATGGCGGCGGTCAATAAACAAACTATTACCATGAATAGCTTTTGCACGTTTTTTTGCCTCTGCTGCTACTGATGAAACTTCATTGTGTGAGTTAAATATCCCTGGCTCTATACGCACGGCACCAATTGAAAGCGTAGTTAAAGGCTGAAAAACCTGTTCGTTTTTTCGGTCTGCGGTGATGAACCCGCCTTGGGCAAAATCGCTGGCTGAAAAAAATGGGGCGATGAGTTTACTAAATTCAGAAAGTGCATCCTGGCAACGTTCTTCCCAATCAGCACTTTGAAACAGAATGAAAAAATCATCCCCACCGATGTGGCCAATAAAGTCACAATCCGGGTTGCAGATATTGGAGAGCGTTTTTCCTGTCAACTGAATGATATCGTCGCCTCTGCGGTAACCATATTTGTCATTGAATGGCTTGAAGTTATCCAGATCACAATAGCAGACAACAAACGATGCCTGACTATGTATCAGCCTGTCTATATGTTCATTAATAGGCACATTCCCGGGTAGCAGCGTAAGTGGATTGGCGTAACGTGCGGCGGTTATCTGCATTTGGGTAATTTCCCGCATCAGGTCATGACCAGTACCGATGCCGATGTATTCCCCTTTGCTGGTAATAATGAACCCATCAGAAAGATAACGGCGCTCGCTTGCTACCATGAGGTGGCTGAGTGCCTGAATGCTGATATCCTTGTCAACTATCATGGGTGCGCTATCCATGAATTTGGAGCATGCTTTTTTGCCATATAACTCGCGAGAGTAAAGCTTGGAAAATGAGTCAATCAACATATGACGGTTGATCATGCCCACAGGCGTACCATTTTTTACTACCGGAATGGCTTGAAGCGCTGGGGATTCGCTGAAAATTTTATAAACCTCTTCATTCATAGTGTCTGGTGTAACGACAGGTACTTCAATGAGCAGTCGGCTTGCTGATATGGTATTTTGCGTCAGGCTCTTAGATTGCGGGTAGACCGTAATGCCCGGCAAGCACAATGCTTTGCTGATTTCGATTGGGGCAATGACAGATGGCGTACTGCTAGGGCGTGCAATATGATAGCCTTGCCCGAAATCAATGCCCAAGTCCTTGATGATCATCAATTCAGCCTGGGTTTCAATACCTTCTGCAATCACGCGAGCGGCAGCATTTTCAGCAATTTTTTGAATGGATTGGACAAATTGTAGTTTCAGCGGGTCCTGATTAATGTTTTGAATGAAGTGTTTGTCGATTTTGACATAATCAGGGCGAATCTCTGACCACAGGCGTAATCCGGAAAATCCTTCGCCCAGATCGTCTATGGCTATTTCAAACCCCATTTCTCTATAATGTGTGGTCGCTTCTCGTAACAGATTGTAATCAAATGTTGGCTGGCTTTCAGTAAGTTCGATGATGACCTGGTCTGGATTAATGCCTAAATTTTGCATATAGCACAGCGTCTCACCTTGTTTGAAATCTGGCTTTAATAAGCACTCCGGACTAACGTTAAGAAATAGTTTGCCAATCAGCCCAAGCTTAACAAACGTTTCAAGAACAACTTGCCGACAGAGCTGTTCCATTACAACAGAAAGTTTATTCAGATTTGCTGCTTTGAATAGATTGATGGGGGAATGGAGAAGACTGTCAGAAGGACCGCGTATCAATCCTTCAAAGCCAATAATATGGCCATCTCGCATTGAGATGATAGGTTGGAAAACAGCAGTGAGACGACGGTTTTCAATTATTTCTTTTAAATGGTCACGCATGTCATTGCTAGGGAAGTTTTTTATCTGGTTTAACATTGGTTACTCTGAATTGAACTTGGTAAAAATAGTTTATTTTATTTGTAGCTATATGGTTTCAATAGGAAATTTATATTCATGTGCGAGATTTCGCGAGTGAACGCTTAAATCCATATTTTTCTTCCTGGTGAGTTTTCCAGAGTAAATAGTGCATAAGGCGAGTTGCTTACATGTATGGCAAGTAACGAAATGTTTGATAGTCAACTTTTCGTTAAAGTGTGACTTGCTGTTGGCGGTTAGCCAAATTTTCTGATGGAGGCATCTTTCGCAAATAAGCATAAACTTCTTTTGGAAATGTAAATGCAGTGCATATTAGCGCCGAAACGTGACAGTTTGATGACTGGAGTAAAGGGGGTATTGAATGAGCAGTATCTACGCTAACTTGGAGCAATGGGTTTTTGCTTGATACTCTGGTTTGTGGCAAATAATTTCTAACGTTGCGCTGAACCAGTAGAAAAAATCTTTCTGTAACTCCCCCGATGAAAGTCTGTTGCTCACTATCTTTGGGACTGCCATTCACGGTAGATAGAGCGCCTGTTTATGATAGCGCCCATACGATAATTAAATTCGCCAAGTCATTTTTATTGGGCATCATTGTGGATCAATCGTTGTGTCAGACTGGTCTTTCTTCCGCCCTTTTTCGCGCCAGAGAAGCCCGAACCAGATTGATGTGTTCGCGCAGTGTATAACGAAGGTGAGTATAGGCAACAGGAATCGGGCGGTTGTTGGCTCGATCTTCCATGTTGTCAATTTGCGCCAGATAATCAGCGTAACGGGTTGGGTCGTATTGCCTTTTAATTTCGCTCTCCAGTGCAGACAGTTCACCATACCATCGATAAATACGTGAAGTGATGCGCCATTTATAAAGAGCGGGAATGGCTCGCAAAATAGGGATAAGCACTAGTAACGGCAATGCCATCACCAAAATACGATCTACCAGTACAGCGGCCCAAAATGGCAAATAGCGCTGTAGGAATGGGGGGCCGGATTTGTAGTAGCGCTCGGCATCTTTGCTAACCTCGAACGTTAAGTCCTTAACAGCAGGAAACTCCCTTGCCTGCTGAAACATACCTGTCTCGCCATGTACTTCAGTTGCAGCTTGTGCCAATAAGCTAACCAAGGCCGGATGAATAGCGTCACGAGCTATCAGATTGGCAGTGGTTGCGATCAGTGTTATGTCCTGCCCGGGGATATCCCGTACCAAATCAACTACGCCACGTGGCAACGTGACCTGCGAAAGAAATGGGAATCGTTTTACATACGCACCGGCTTGTGCGAAGTTCATCAGGCGAACTCCCTCCATATCCAGCATTTTATGTACCGCAACTGAATCAGCACCTGTAATGATAAAAACCGCATCCACGAGTTCTTTCTGAAGAGCATCTGCGGCTGCATCTCCAGCCAGAGGCGCAAGGCTTTCAAGCCCTTTCCCCATGTTATTGGCCCCCAGAATTTGCAATGCAAGCTTGCGTGTGCCACTTCCTTCCACACCAACCGCGAGTTTTTTGCCTTGTAGCTGAACAATCCGGTCCAAAGGTGCTTTACTTCTATAGAACACCCATAAGGGTTCATAGTACATGCTGCCCAAAGACATTAAATTTTCACCATCTTTAGCCGTAGCGGTTCCGCCCTGAACAAAACCGATTGTAAAGTGAGTGTTGACATCTTTCAGGCGCTGCAGGTTTTCAAGGGCGCCGGATGATGTTTGAAGTTCCAGCGTTATGCCATGGCGAGCCAGAATTTCTTTATATCGTTTGGCATAACCGTGATACGCCCCACCTTCTGACCCCGTGGACATATAGAGCAGTTTGGGTGGCGCTGGTTGTACAAACATAGACGCAATCCAGAACAGAGCAATAATAAGCGCAAGTGCTGGCAAACCGACAATGAGCATTTCCCTGCGAGATTTGTTGCTAAATGATTTTTTCATAAAGATTTCTTGGTAGATTACTTTTTTCAAACTTAAGTAAATTTATAATTCTCGTGTTTTGAAAGTATTGCATTGTTTTGGATCTCCGCTTTCAATACCACGTTTGAACCAACGCACCCGTTGCTCAGAAGATCCATGGGTAAACGTATCGGGTACAGCGTATCCGCGAGCCTGCTTCTGTAAGCGGTCGTCACCGATGGCCGTAGCTGCTGTCAGCGCCTGTTCAATCTCACCCGGTTCAATAATATGTTTCATGGTATTGGCACGGTTGCCCCAAACGCCCGCATAGCAGTCAGCCTGCAGTTCAAGTCGAACAGACAGTGCATTTACCTTGACCTTGCTGCCAGCTTGTTGCTGGGCTGCATGAACTCTGTCTGAAGTGCCCAGCAACTTTTGTACATGGTGGCCTACTTCATGTGCGATCACGTAAGCCTCGGCAAATTCCCCCGGCGCATGATAACGTTCTTTCAAGTCACGGTAGAAAGCAAGATCAATATAAACCTTTTGGTCTAACGAGCAATAGAACGGTCCCATTGCTGTGTCGCCAGTGCCACATGCGGTAGGGGTTGAACCTGTAAACAAGACAAGTTTTGGGTCTTTATATTCTTTACCTGCTTCAGCAAAAACCGTGTGCCAAGTATCCTCTGTATCGGCTAATACTTTTGAGACAAAAATAGCCATCTCATCATTGGCTGGTGGTTTGTGTGACTGTGCTGACCGGGGGGATGGTTGGGTTACGTTTGAGACAAGCCCCAGCAAAGTGGATGGATTTATACCAAAAAAATAGCTGCCAGCCAATGCCAGTAGAATGCCGCCAATACCAAGTCCTCCAGAACTGATGCCGCTACCACCTGCACCGCGTCGGTCCTCTACATTGTCACTTGTGCGTTCGTCATCCAGACGCATAATATTATCCTCGTGAAGCAATTACATGAATTAAATACAGATTTATTGATTATTGAGTAACAGATAGCTGACTAATTTTCGTCAGAAAATTTATCTAATAGACTTTCCTGTGCACTGAAGGGTTGGGCGCGATTGGGGGTTTTGCGATAATAACGTCCATCTGGGTCCATTTCCCAAGCCTGTAAGTTATCTCTCAAGTATGTTCTTAGCCCTTCGGCAATAACACGTCTTTTAAGGCGCTGATTCAATATGGGGAAGCAGGCTTCAATCCGGCGGAAAAAATTTCGGTCCATCCAGTCGGCACTGGATAAATAGACATCTTGTTTTCCATTGTTACGAAAATAAAATATGCGGGTATGTTCCAGAAATCTGCCAATGATGGATCGCACACGAATGTTTTCAGAAACGCCGGGTATGCCAGGACGCAGAGCGCATACTCCGCGCACAATTAAATCAATTTTGACCCCTGCACAAGATGCTTCGTACAGAGCCTGGATGATTTGTGGTTCAACCAATGAATTCATCTTGGCTATAATGGCAGCAGGGCGGCCTTTTTGGGCATGTTCAATTTCGTTGTGTATAGCTTTGATCAGTTTCGGATGTAAAGTGAAGGGTGCTTGCCATAAGTATCTGAGTTGACTTGCTTTTCCTAGTCCGGTGAGTTGGGCGAAAATATCGTTCACATCACTGCCGATTTCTTCTGAACAGGTGAAAAGTCCAAAGTCCGTATAGAGTTTGGATGTTCTCGGATGATAATTACCTGTGCCCAAATGTACGTAGCGTCTTAATCCTTGCTCTTCTCTTCTGACAACCAATATCATTTTGGCGTGAGTTTTGTAACCGACTACACCGTAAATGACATGAGCGCCGGCATCTTCGAGTTTGGCTGCCCAGTTGATATTGGCTTCTTCATCAAACCTTGCCAGAAGTTCAACGACAACCGTCACATCTTTGCCGCTTTGCGCTGCCTGGATCAGGGCACCCATCAAGGCTGAATCCGTGCTGGTTCTATATACAGTTTGCTTGATGGCAACGACTTGCGGGTCTCGGGATGCCTGTTGAATAAAATCGACTACCGGTTTGAATGATTGAAATGGATGATGTAGCAGGATATCGCTCTTGCGTATTGTCTGAAACATGTCAGGATGTTTCGATACAGTGGCTGGAATCTCTTGAACAAATGGCGGAAACTTCAGAAATGGTAAATCAACTGCATCCGGGATTTGCATCAATCTGACTAAGTTAACCGGGCCGTTTACCCGAAACAGATCGTTTTTTGTCAGATTGAATTGTTCCAGTAAAAAACCGGCCATTTTTTCAGAACAATTGTCGGCAACTTCCAAGCGCACTGCATCCCCATAATGTCGATGCGGTAATTCACCCTGTAAAGCTAGCCGGAGGTTTTTGATCTCTTCTTCATCAACAAATAGATCACTATTACGCGTAACACGGAATTGATAGCAGCCATTGACATTCATGCCGGAGAAAAGCTCGTTTACATGAGCGTGAAGAATGGATGAGAGAAACACAAAGCCGTATTCACAGCCTGCAATATCATTGGGTAAACGGATAACGCGGGGGAGGGCGCGGGGCGCCTGAACGATTGCGGTGCCCGAGTTGCGGCCAAAAGCGTCTTTCCCTTCCAGTTCCACGGCAAAATTCAGGCTTTTGTTCAATACACGGGGAAATGGATGGGATGGGTCAAGTCCAATAGGGGTCAGGACCGGCATCACCTCACGGAAAAAATAGGATTTAATCCATTCGCTTTGGGTTTCATCCCAATGGGTGCGCCGTAAAAATCGCACACCATGACGTGCCAGCTCGGGTAGGATCAGATCGTTGAACTGGCGGTATTGTCGGGCTATGAGCTCATGAGTTCGTTTGCTGACAAGCTGGTAAGTCTGTTGAGGGGGCATGCCATCCGGGCTCTTTGCGACGCTACCCAGTTTTATTTTTTCCTTCAGGCCAGCTACCCGGATTTCAAAGAACTCATCCAGATTGCTACTGAAAATACACAAAAAACGTAGCCGTTCCAGTACAGGAGTGTTGGTATCTTCAGCCTGTGCCAGAACCCTGTCATTAAAAGCCAGCAGGCTGAGTTCTCGATTAATATAGTATTCTGGTGCTTTAAATTCAGTCATAACTAACAATGCTACCTCAAAACCATGGAATCTATCTATCTTATGCATACTGAAATTGAATTGAAATTACTGATAAATAAAGCTGATATTCCTGCCCTGATGAATCACCCGCTGCTGAACGGTATAAATTCGGAGAGGAAATCATTGCGGAATATTTACCTTGATACGCCAGATTTGACTTTGGTAAAGCAGAAAATGGCATTTCGAATGCGTCTGGTTGATTCCCTCTGGATTCAAACTGTGAAAGGTGGGGGGAAGGTGGAAGGTGGGTTGCATCAGCGAAATGAGTGGGAGGTTGAAGTTGAAGGCGAAAAGCCGGACTTTGAAAAACTTGCCCAATCACCTTGGTACAGTGTCTTTACCCCAGAAGTCCAAGATGCCATGATGCCTGTGTTTGAGACAAATTTCTGGCGTACAACATGGTTACTTGAATTGCCAAGAGGGGTGGTTGAGTTGGCATTGGATGTCGGTGAAATACAGGTGAGCAATTTGACTGAACCTATTTGTGAAGTAGAGCTGGAGCTGAAATCGGGTGAGCCTGAGGCTTTGTTTGAACTGGCTGAACTTTTGAATAAAACAGTCACTCTGCAAACGGAAGATAAAAGCAAGGCTGAGCGTGGCTACGCACTTTTTGCTAAATCAAAGTCGTTGAAATCGGTATAACGTTAGCTGAATAGTGCGGCAAGTTTTACTATCCTTAATTTGCTGGATGGATTTTTGAAGAAGTAGTCTTTTGCAGGTTTGTTATAAAACTGTAACCAGCGTTTGTTAAGCTAAGCGAGATAATATGATGGAGCAGTGGATGGATTTGATTTTATGGCGTCATGCCGATGCAGAGGATGGATTTCCTGATACAACCAGAAAGCTGACAGAGAAAGGCGAGAAGCATGCTCAATTGGTCGCGCAGTGGCTGAAACCCAGGTTGCCGAATAATTTAAGCGTTCTGGTTAGTCCGGCAAAGCGAGCCTTGCAAACAGCGGATGCGCTCACCAGTAAGTATGAAATACGAAAAGAGTTGGCGCCAGGTGCGGATGTTGCTACTGTTCTGGCGGCGGCGGGTTGGCCATCAGCCAAAGGAGCAGTCATTATTGTTGGGCATCAGCCCACCCTGGCACGTGCTGCTGCATTTCTTCTTTCAGGAGAGGAAGCAGACTGGAGCATGAAAAAGGGAAGTATCTGGTGGCTAAGCAACCGTATACGCCAAGGTGAAAAGCAAACTATCCTTCGGGCAGTTATTTCACCTGAGTTTCTCTGAGTTTGAATTTTACAGTATATATAACGGGAACTATATTCCTAGGGTTTCAACCCATGCCAAGGCTTCAAAATGGGCTTTGTTGACTGCATCTGGTTCTAGCTGCAAAGCCTCTGCCAGGCTTTCAATTCGGTCTACATCTGTTCCTTCACATGCTTCTGTGAGTTCCAGAAAAGGCCCGTAAATGCCCTGGCGAGTAAGCAGTGCGTCTGCAATGTTTTCAGGGAGGGAAAGCTTGTCTAATACACTTTCCATCGGCATTTCAAGCATTGCATCAAGCAGTGAGAAAACACCTACAATAAATAAATTGTCCCGATCGTTTTTATCCAGATGATCCTGTCCCAGCAATTCAGTGAGGCGTCCGCGCGTTACAGCTGTTTTCATCAACGCAGGGGGGGTGGACTCTGACGTACCAGCTGTGACGAGCAATAACGTTAACCAGCGGTAAAGTTGCTGGTAGCCAAGAATGGATACTGCATGTTTGATAGACTGAATTTCGCACGAAAGACCGAAACCTACTGAATTTATATACCGTAGTAGTTTGAATGAAAGAGCGACATCACGTTTGAATGCGAGTTCGATATCTTTAATATCTTCATTTTTGCGAACCTGATTAAGGAGTTGCAATACGTTCGCGTGAGCTGGATTGATTATCTTTGCGGTCAGTGTTTCTGGGTGTGCAAAATAATACCCTTGGTAAAAATCAAAATCCAGGTTTTTGCACCCTTTAAATTCACCATGGGTTTCAACTTTCTCCGCTACCAGTTTTACTGGGTAATTTTTTAGAATCTTGACTGTTTCAGCGGTTTTAACCGGCCCTAGCTTTTGGATGTCCAGTTTGACGAAATCTACTACATCCAAAAACGGCGTCATTTCAGGTGTGTGTTCGTAATCATCCAGCGCAAGGCGAAAATCCATCGCGCGTAATTCTTTGCAGCGTTGAATGAGTTCAGGTGTAGGTAATACCGTTTCCAGAATTTCGAGTACCACTTGCCTGGCGGGTAACAATTCCAGAAATTCGCTTTCCAGCATCGGTGTAGCGATATTGATGAAAGCGAATTTATCTCCTAACACCCATTGGCTGCCCATATTACCAAAAGCGTTTGCAATGACGCGAGTGCCAGCGTGCACATCATCGGTAATTTCAGCAGTAGTAGCTGTTCCGCTGTGCCGGAACAATAGTTCATAGGCAACAATTTTTTGCTGCTTGTCTAGTATGGCCTGGCGGCCGATAAAGGCTTGATCTTGCATAGAGTTTAGGTAGGCCAGTTATTTAGGGGGGATTAAACGATTACTGGTAATCGTTTAATATTCTGTAACGATTATTAACAAACTCGAAAGATAAATCAAATCTTTTAACTCGCAGAGGAAAAAATAAAATGCGATTTATTTTTTCCTCTGCGAGTTAAAGACTTAAAGTAAACTAATTCGCTCTGGCAAAAAGACTGGCGCGGGTTTCTGTTGTATTAGTTCGCAGCAGTTCTTCCATATCCAGTACTAGAACAATGGAGCCATCTCCAGACATGGTGGCACCTGCAACGCCTTTGGGTTTGATATCGACTAATGGCTTGATAACGACGTCATCGCGTCCCACGAATCCGTCAATTGCCAATATAAAGGAGGTATCTCCAGATTGCATCAGTACGCCAAAGGCGGGAGAAGTATTATCAGGCCATCCAAGCAGGGTAGCCAGGGATCGTATAGGCAATACTTCATCGCGGACTACCATCGTTGCTCGCCCGGAAACTTGTTGTACGTTCTCGGACTGAATGGGGATGATTTCCCTGACCAGAGACAATGGGACAGCAAATGGTTGCGCACCTACACGAACAACCAGCACGGGTAAGATGGCTAGGGTCAGCGGAAGTGAAATAGTAAAGACGCTGCCCTGGCCAACAACTGAAGTGACGTCTATACGGCCATTCAAGCGCTGGATGTTGGTTTTCACCACATCCATGCCTACTCCCCGTCCTGAAACGCTGGAAATCTGGTCTTTAGTAGAAAATCCTGGCAGGAAAATCAGGTTCAGACATTGACGGTCATCAAGTGTATTCGCCGTTTCCAGATCTATGACGCCTTTTTCCACCGCTTTGTTTCTGATGACATCTGGACGCATTCCTCGACCATCATCGGATATTTCAATAATGATATGGTCGCCCACTTGGGTTGCGCTGAGTTTGACAATGCTTTTTGAAGGCTTATGTGATAAATCGCGTTCTTCTTGATTTTCAATGCCATGATCGACTGCGTTGCGAACAAGATGCACCAATGGATCGTTTAAATCCTCGATCATGGTTTTATCCAGTTCGGTTTCTTCACCTGTAATAATCAGTTCAACGTCTTTACCTAATTGTCTCGCCAAGTCTCTGGCAAGCCGCGGGTATTTCTGGAAGAGTCTGCCTATTGGCTGCATACGGGTTTTCATCACCGCATTTTGCAAATCACCAACCAACAGGTCCAATTGGCTTACGGCTTCGTCCAGAGCCCGCATGGTTTCGTTATTTGATCTACCCTGCAGGATATCTGCACGCAGACAGTTCAAACGGTTTTTAGTTAATCCAATCTCGCCTGACAAGTTCAGTACCTGATCCAGTCTGACCGTATCAATACGAATGGTTGTTTCTTTGGCCACATACTGTTGTTGTGGTTGGGGCGGGGTTTTGGCCGCTGTTTGAGTAATGGGTTCTATTTTTTGAATGGATGAAATGTCTTTGATAGTTGGGTGAGAATCGGCAGGCGCTGCTTTGGCTTCTTCGCCAACCAAGGCGTTGTACAGGTTGTTCCAGTCAACACCGTCTGCAGATGCTTGCGGAGCAGGGGAATCTGGTTTTACAGATGACGTTGCAGATAATTTTTGAACGGCTTCACCGGCAATAGCAGCATCCAGGATGGCCAAAAGGGTAGGATCCGCGGCTTGGGGTTGCTGGTGTTGTGCCAGTGACCCAAACATGTCGCGTACCACGCCAGTAGCGTGCATGATGGCATCCATGATCTCGGCATTTAAGGTTAATTCACTGTTTCGCAACTTATCAAACAGGTTTTCTGTCCTGTGACACAATGCAACCAGTTCATTGGCATTCAGAAAGCCAGCCCCACCTTTGATGGTGTGGAAACCCCGGAAAATGTCGTTGAGCATTGCTTTGTCGTTAGGTGACTTTTCAAGTTCTACCAGTTTGTTATCCACTTCTGACAGTAGCTCTGTTGCTTCTGTGAGGAAGTCCTGTAACAACTCTTCCATGCCTTCGAAATCGCTCATCTTTTTATTTCCATTTCAAGTTTTGTCCGAATCCGCTGTTTTACGGTTGCGCACAAATCTGATTAGAATCCTAAACTGTCCAATAAATCGTCTACTTGCGTCTGGCTGGTAACAACATCTGTTCTACCTTCGCTGTTAATCACAGGCCCGTTAAGCAATCCGGATTTAACTTCTGCTTTCTTGCTTTGGGGGGTGCTTTCAACCAGTAACTTAACCAATTGCTGTTCAACACTTTGAGCCACATCAATAATTTTTTTGATAACCTGGCCTGTGAGATCCTGAAAATCCTGAGCCATCATGACTTCCATTAATTGTGCGTTGGTTGCCTTGGTACGGACAGGCACATCAGCCAGATAACCTTGGGTTTGCGTTACCAGGGTTTTGAATTCTTCTACATTTAACTGCTTGGCAAACAATCGATCCCATTGCTGCGATAGCGCTGCGGCATCTGCTTCAAGCTTCTCCTGAATCGGGATTGCTGCTTCAGTAGCAGTCAAAGCACGCTCTGCGGCTTGCTCAGTCATTGCTGCAATGTAATTGAGGCGGTCTCGAGCATCAGGCATGGATTCCACCGCATTTTCCAGGGATTTGTCATACCCTAACTCGCGTAATGTTTCATGCAGGTTGCGCGTCATGTGGCCAATCTGGGAATACACCGTTTCGTTACAACTTGTATCTTCGCTTGATTTATCTGCGGAGGAAGTAACAGTTTCAACTGCGGGTGCAGGAGTGTCCACCGCTTCTGGCTCAGCAGTGCCGGCCATTACGATGCTATCAAACAAAGCTTCTAAATCGTCTGAATCACCGCTGTTTTGGGAAGCATTACTCAAGGCATTTCTCCTTATTTACCCATCTTTTCAAATATTTTGTTCAGCTTTTCTTCTAATGTGGCTGCAGTAAAAGGCTTTACAACATAGCCGCTAGCACCAGCCTGGGCTGCTTCGATAATGTTTTCTTTCTTTGCTTCAGCCGTTACCATCAGTACAGGTAAGCTTTTCAAATCAGCATCTGCCCGGATGTTCCTGAGCAGTTCAATACCGGTCATGTTGGGCATATTCCAATCGCTCACCACAAACTCAAAATTTCCGCCACGAAGCTTTTGAAGTGCAACGACACCATCTTCGGCTTCATCAACGTTGGTAAACCCAAGTTCTTTTAAAAGGTTGCGCACAATTCTTCGCATAGTGGAAAAATCATCTACAACCAAAAACTTCATATTTTTATCAGCCATGCATCACTCCACAATTTTGACCAAAACTGCAATCCTTAAATCCTGTCAGGATGCTGTAAGATCCAGTGTTTACTTAAACTTTGATTATAACAATGCTTTTATACATAAGTTTAATATTTGCCTGGTGAAAATGCTGTTAAGGCATTGCTAACACTGTATTTCAACTCAAATCTAAAATTCAATACTTTCATTTTTTGCGACACGTGCTTGTTAAGATCGTATAATGTATTGTTTTATCTGCTTAAATATGGCCGTAAAGTTTCTGAAAGCGCGATGGGGTCAAACTTGCCCACATAGGCATCTACTCCAACGGCTTTTCCCATCGCTTTATTCGCTTCAGAAGAGAGTGATGAATGCATGACCACCGGGATATTACTGAAGCGGCGATCAGATTTGATGTTCTTGGTAAGTACATACCCATCCATTTCTGGCATTTCTGCATCTACAAGAATCAGTTTGATCTGATCATGAAGATCAAAGCCATCTTGCTGGGCACGATTTGCAAGCCCCTGCAGTTTCTCCCAGCCTTCGAGTCCATTATTCGCAAGTTGGTGTTTTACCCCTAGTTTATCCAGCACCATAACAATTTCTTTACGTGCCACAGCTGAGTCATCTACAAAGAACACAACAATTTCAGTTTTGGATTCAATGGGGACCAGCTCAGGAATAGGTGCTTCCCCAATGGCATTGGCAAGTATCTGTTCCACATCCAGAATGGATACGAGTTTTCCATCGGGGAGTTCGGTAATTGCCGTAATCATGCTGTCATTTCCAGCAAGCATGGATTCTGGTGGTTTGACCTTGTCCCAGTCTACCCGGATGATTCGATCAACAGAGTGCACTAGAAAGCCTTGAGTTCGACGGCTGTACTCAGTCACAATCATTGTCTGGCCGGTATCTTCTGGCGCATCTTCAACCTCGATAAATTTCGCGAGTGCAATCACTGGAATAATATTTCCACGCAAGGAAATGACCCCCTCAACGCCAACTGGCATATAGGGCGTCTTTGTGATTTGCGGCGTTTGACTCACTTCACGTACTTTAAAAACATTGATGCCAAAAACTTCGTTGTTTCCCAAGGAAAATAACAGAATCTCCATTTTATTGGACCCTGCAAGCTTGGTTCTGGCATCAATTGTGTCGAGAAGTTTCTGATTTCCCTTTGAATCCATTTTGTTTCCCTCAGTTCAAGTTTTGCTTCGTACCTGCTTATTTTTGGCTTAGCTTGCTCGTAAGCATGGCCGCTAATTTGTGAGGTTCGAATTTGGGAACGTAATCATCTACGCCAACTGATAAGCCAAGTTGCTGGTTTGCATCACTGCTTAAAGAAGAGTGCATGATGACTGGAATTCCTTTGAAACGTGGATCGCTTTTGATTTTTTTGGTGAGTACATAACCATCCATTTCAGGCATCTCGACATCAGTCAAAATAAGTTGGATGAAGTCTTTGACATGTTTTTGATTTAGCTCAGCCTGATTGGCAATTTTTTGCAATTCTTCCCAAGCCTGCAACCCATTGTTTGCGCTTATATAATTTACATTCAGGATATCAAGGGTTTGTTCGATCTGTTTTCTTGCGACAGACGAGTCATCAGCAAAAAATATAGTACGGTCCGTTACTTCAAGTGGTGATAGGCCTACAAATAGATTGCTGTCGTCGAAATGGCTGGTTTCAGAAAGTATTTTTTCTACATCCAGCAACATAACTAACCGGTTATCCTGAAGTTCGGTTACTGCGGTCACTAAGCCCCCCATTTGTGCAGTCAGCATCGCAGGCGGAACGCGCATTGCTGACCAGTCCAAACGTAGAATTGTATCCACTGCAGCTACCAGGAATCCTTGTGTGTGGCCATTGTATTCGGTAACAATCATGATGTCTGGTGGATTGCCAGTGTCCACTCCGGCATACCTTGCAAGGTCAACTACAGGAACCAATACGCCACGCAGGCTGACCATGCCTTCTACAGAGTCCGGCATTTCAGGTGCTCGCGTTATTTCTGGAACACGCATGACCTCCCGTACTTTAAATACGTTGATGCCAAATGTTTCCTTGCGCCCTGAACGGCTGTCTGTACCCAACGTAAACAACAGGATTTCCAACTTGTTGGTTCCTGCCAGTTTGGCGCGAGCATCAATGTTCTTAAGTAGGTCTGACATGTTCTTCGCAACTCCAAAAGCAATGATTGTTTCTTGAAACTGAGTGAGCTTTTTCAGTCATTTTTATTCTAATACTTGTCTCAAATGCTATTGTTGTAAAAGCAATCAGGCACTTCATCAAACCTTGAATCTGCTGGCAACATTCTGCAAATTGGCGGCCAGTTGTTCCAGATTGTGAGCAGCATCGGATGTTTCCTGAATGGCTGAATCGTTTTCTTCGGCCATTTGAGCAATTTTTTCTATGTTTTGTGCAATGGCGTTGCTGGCGCTTTTCTGTTCCTTGACCGAAGCCGTGATGTTATCGACCCCGTGGCTGGCTTGTGCAACAGAGCCATTGGCTTCGCCCAGTGCAATGGCTACATTTTCCATGAATTCCTGGCTGGATTGTAATGAATGAATCCCTTTTTGAATGGACTTTTCTACATTAGCGGATTGTTGCCCAAGTTTTTGAGTGACACTATCAATTTCGCTTGCAGACTGAGCCGATTTTTCAGCCAGCTTGCGTACTTCATCTGCAACAACGGCAAAGCCACGTCCTTGCTCACCTGCCCGTGCAGCTTCAATAGCCGCGTTTAGCGCCAACAGATTGGTCTGTTCTGCGATGTCTTTCACTTGTTTGGTCATGTTGGTAATGACGCTGGTACTGCTGACGAATTCTTGTACTGATGAAGCAATTTCGTTAACGGCAGATTCAGCCAGGTCAAGTTCGCCCACTAACTCAGAAAGGCTTTCATTGCCTTTGCGCGTCAGTTCCAGACTTTCTTTTGATAATTGGTCTACTTCACTTGCAGTATCTGCAACCGAAGCAATGCTTACAGTCAATTCCTCTACTGAAGCTGCAGTAGCTGAAGCAGCTTCATTTTGTACGCGTGAGCTTTCACTGACATGAGATGAAGTGGCAGAAAGTTCGCTCGCGGCACTGGCAACTTGATCGGCATTCGATTGAATCTCATTGATAACGGATTGCATGTTTTTCATGAACTGATTGAATGATTCGGAAGTGCGACCTATTTCATCTTTACAGGTGATCACCATCCGTTTTGTCAAATCCCCTTTGCCAGAAGCCAGGTCAGCCATGAACAGATTCAAGGTGTCCATTGATTTTTTGATTTGAGCCATCACAAACAGGACCAGGAAATTTCCGATAACAACGGCGACTATGCCCAGAACTATACTGATAAATAAGGCTTTTTTTGCGGCGGCCGCAACCTGGTTTTTTGTTGCTTCAAGAAATTCGTGTTGAAGATCCTTCAGTTTAATAAGATCTTCGCGCACATCTCGCCATGCTGGTCGCTCATCTTTGTTGAGGATAGCCATGGCTTCAGCTTGATTGGTTCCTAATACTGCTTTGACTCTCTCTCTGGCCGCTAGGGTAATTTCCCATTTAGAAGCAATTTCTTGAAGCATCTTTGCCTCTTCGGTTTCTTGCTGTTCTAAAAGTCTGTTTGCAACGCTTTGTGCTTCTTTAAAATCAGCAACAGATACGTCCAGGTTTTCAAGGGATTTTTTGTTTGAAGGGTCAAGAACCAAGTTTCTTAAGGCCTGCCCACCTTGCAATCCCTGTGCGTACATATCGTTATATGCCTGTAGCTGCGGCTGGTCATGGTTCATCACCTTCAGAAATTCAGCGGTGACTTGCTGGATGCTTAGCAACGCAATAACTAAAGCTGCTAAAACCAATATGGTAGCAAGTCCTGTTGAGAGCATAAGTTTGGTTCTGATGCTTTTTATATTTTTAAACATGTCTGCCTCTGTATTATGTGAATTTGCAAGTAAACTGATTCTTAAGTATTTGCGAAGCTATGTTGAAATAAAATATTAACTTCTTTTTTAACGGACATATTTTTAAAAACTTTATAGCAGCTAGGTAAATAGTCGTTTTCAATTAGCATGGATTTGGTTGTATTAGTTAATGGCGCACTTGTTCTATAGGTTGTGATTTGCGAAATTGCAATAATTTACAGTTTAAATTTGCTGACTAACGCTTGGAGATGACCGGAGAGTTTTTGCAGGTCATGGGAAGAGTGAGTCGTTTTATCGACCGATTCTGCGTTTTCAAGTGCCATTTTCGCTATATGCTCAACCCTGCTGGTAATTTCGTCTGAAGATTCGCTTTGTGAGCGCGTGGCGTTGGCAATTTGCTGTACCATTTCAACCACACGTTTTACGCTGTTATTGATTTCCTCCAGGGATTTTCCGGCCTGATTAGCCATTGCCACGCCTTCACTGACTTGTACGCTGCCTTTTTCCATTGTAGATACTGCACTGCCTGTTTCTGATTGGATTGCAGAGATCATTTGCGAGATTTCCGAAGTGGCAGCAGTTGTACGTTCTGCCAGTTTTCTGACTTCGTCAGCTACCACTGCAAACCCGCGACCTTGTTCGCCGGCACGTGCAGCTTCAATAGCCGCATTCAAAGCAAGTAGATTGGTTTGGTCCGCAATGTCTTTAATCACTTTTACAATTTGGCCAATTTGATTCGATCTTTGTCCCAGTGCTTCAATCATTTCAGCTGACGCGCTAACCGTTCTGGATACTTGCTGGATGCCGTTTGCTGCATTATTGACCACCTGCTGTCCTTCAGCTGCCATGACACTTGCTTCATTTGCTGCAGCAACAACTTCAGCAGTCTTTTGTGCCACTTCTTTTACAGCGGAATTTAAACCTTCAATGGAAGTGGCCGCAATGGAAGCCTGTTGCGTCTGATTTTTGGAAATAATGGAAACTTTTTCAGCGCCATTTGTCTGGATTTCTGCAGCGTTGGCAACCTGATCTGCGGATTGGTGTACTTGTTTGATCAGTGAGGAAAACTCAGTTGCCATTGTATTAAATACCCGTGCAACTCCCCCTAATTCATCTTTGCTATCCCATTTGGCACGGGCTGTCAGGTCGCCATTGGCGAGACAGGTAGCAGCGCGATCCAACTCTCTTACACCGCAGCTAACTGAACGGGTAATAATAAATCCAATTAAAATGGCTAAGGTTAATCCGATAGCAATACTGACGATAGAGACGGTACGAATAGTTTTAGTGAGTACTGTTACGCGTTCGAATTCATTTTTTGCATTGTCAACTTGGAACTGAATTAAATTGTCAATTCCTTGGGAAGCATTTTTGTATGTTGGAACAGTAACTGTTTTTAGTAACGTGTCGGCTTGTGCGTATTTTTCTGCTTGGAGCAGGTCAATCATTGGCATGACACCAGTTCTGCCATATATAAGGCGAGCATCCACAAACGCCGTTAATAGTTTTTTTTCTGCTGGGGATATATTGCGTTCATTGTAGGTTTTTAGAAGATTTTCAATTTGAAAAATACTGCTTCTAACCTTGTCAATATGGCTCAACACTTCAAAGGCATCTGTTTCTTGTCTTGCATTTGACAGGTCAATGCGCATTTGCATCTGATAATTGCGAATTTCGTTTAATTGATTGATCGCGATCAGGTGGTCATTATATACAGTTGAAAGCGCACTGTTGGAAGCATTCATCCCAACTAGTCCGGTAGCGCCAATTCCTATCAGAAGTAATGAAACAAGAATAACCAGAACATTTAGTTTGGTTCGAATTTTTAAATTTTGAAGGAAATTCATTCTCAGACCCCGATGGTTTTAATTAGTTAAAAATAGATCATCTGAAAAAACCATATAATTCAAGTTCACAATCCAGAAAACTATTTTATTTCGTAATAGATCGGCAAATTTTATGAAAACTTTAGCGGTATGGTTGATAATTAAGATTGGAAATAATTTTCAGTGCACATTTTGCGATAATTAACGGTAACATGACCCATCCCTTTATAGAATTGTGCATATGTCAAAATATTGACCAACCTTAAAATCGAGTTGTGCTCAAAATAATATCGTCATTTGAATGGCAGAGTGCCTGGAGAAGTCTCTTTTGTCTGATCAGGAAAACAAGGTAAATCAGCAGGAACTGGAACAAGCCTTTACGCTTTTTAGTCAAGCGTCAGCTCAGTTAACCGGGGTTTACAAGGAATTGCAACTGCAAGTTGAAGGGCTAACTGGTGAGCTTGCTGTCGCAAATGGCGAATTGCGACGCCAGTTTTTAGAAAAAGAAGCGCTTTCCCAACGCCTTGGGTTGCTTCTGGAGGCATTGCCTGGTGGCGTGGTAGTACTGAATTCAGAAGGTATCATTGCGGAAGTGAACCCTGCAGCCCATCAGATGTTCGGTGAAACATTGCTGGGTGAAAAATGGGATGAGGTTGCATCGCGTTTCCTCAGTCAAACCATCACACCCCATGAATGGGATGTTATGTCTAAAGAAGGTCTTCGTCCCTTGAGGCGAGTCAGTATTGGCAGTAGCTCACTGGACATGGCAGGGGGGCGAATTCTTTTAATTCATGATGTAACTGAATCCCATGAGATGCAGCAGCAGTTAGAACGTCATCAGCGGTTGTCCGCAATGGGGGAAATGGCTGCGGGTCTTGCTCACCAGCTTCGTACCCCGTTAGCAACGGCACTCCTTTATACGGCGAATCTGACAAAGCCGAACTTACCTGATTCGGATCGTGTTCGTTTTGCAGAAAAATCGCTGCTCAGGCTGCGCCATCTGGAGCGCTTGATACAGGATATGTTGTTGTTTGTTAAGGGTGAAAAGATTTCGAAAGAGAATGTTAAAATTTCTGCATTATTGGCTGAATTGCAACAGGTCATGGAGCCGCAAATGATTCAGCATAAGCTGGCATTTGCAGTAGAGGATAAAACAGATGGAGTATCTGTTCTCGGCAGTCGAAAAGCTTTAACGGGGGCATTGCTCAATCTGCTTGAAAACGCAATGCAGGCATGTTCTGATGGTGGCGGTGTCGTGTTAGGCGGTATTCTTTGCAAGGACCATGTCGAATTGTCGGTAGAGGATACGGGTAAAGGTATCGATGCTGAAACGCAATCTCGGCTATTCGAGCCTTTTTTTACAACACGTACGGAAGGTACCGGTTTAGGTTTGGCAATTGTGCGCGGTGTGATACAGGCCCATGGCGGAGAAGTGCAAGTGGATTCTTCCGTTGGTTCTGGCAGCAAATTTATAATCAGGTTGCCGAAAAGTTAAATATTTATGAATGCATTACCTATCTTAGTGGTTGAAGATGACAACGATCTGCGTGAAGCTCTCTGTGACACGCTGGCACTGGCTGGCTACGAAGCATTAAGTATGGCTGATGGGCCTTCTGCGCTAGAGCTGTTGCAAAACCAGCGTGTCGGTCTGGTTTTGACGGATGTGCAAATGAAGCCGATGGACGGCCATACATTGTTGCGCGAGATCAAAGCCCGTTATCCCTATGTGCCGGTATTAATGATGACGGCTTACGGTCTGATTGAAAAAGCCGTTGAAGCAATGCGTGAAGGCGCATGCAATTACTTGCCCAAACCGTTTGAGCCGGATCACTTGCTGGCGGAAGTGGCTCGATACATGCTGCCTTCATTTGATGTGGAAAGTGGAGAGGTGATCGGGCAGGATCCTCGAACTGTCGAATTATTATCGCTTGCGCAACGAGTGGCAAACACCGAAGCGACAGTCATGATCACCGGTGAAAGTGGGACGGGGAAAGAAGTGTTGGCCAGGTTTATTCATCGCCATTCTTCCCGCGCTGATAAGTCATTTGTTGCAATCAACTGTGCCGCAATTCCAGAAAATTTGCTTGAAGCAACATTATTTGGTTATGACAAAGGTTCATTCACTGGGGCAAGTCAGGCGCATGCAGGTAAGTTTGAACAGGCTCAGGAAGGAACATTGCTGTTAGATGAGATTTCAGAAATGCCATTGGGACTTCAGGCTAAACTGCTGCGTGTGTTGCAGGAGCGGGAAGTTGAGCGTGTGGGAGGAAGTAAGGCCATCCCGTTAAATATTCGGGTGATTGCTACGTCTAACCGTGATATGGCGGACGAGGTGAGAAATGGGCGATTCAGAGAGGATTTGTTTTATCGTTTAAATGTTTTTCCCTTGCCTTTGCCTGCATTGAGAGAGCGTTCTCAGGATATTATCCCCCTGGCACGGCATTTAATGGGCCGCTTGGCGAGTAGTGTTGGTCGTCACGGCATGGTGTTTTCTGAAGATGCGGAAAGGCAATTGACTCAATATTCCTGGCCGGGTAACATCAGAGAATTGGAAAATGTGATTCAACGTGCGATGATCCTTGCGCCAGGGGAAGTTGTAGAATGCGAGTATCTCTATTTGCCGAAGGTTGCCGTGAGTGAATACACATCTCCGTTGGCAGGGAATCCGGTGAACTCACCCTCAATGGATATGAAATCCCTTGAAAAAGCACATATTGTTGAAACACTGGCGGCAGTGAAGGGTTCTCGGAAGCAGGCAGCTGAACGGTTAGGGATTAGCGAAAGGACGTTACGTTACAAACTGCAGCAATATCGTGAGGAAGATAGTTAATTATCTGAAGTCGAAGTTGGTGTTGGCATGAAAATTGCTGCTATTTTTATGAATCTATGTAGCGGCGAATTTTCAAATTAGCTATAATGGTGCAGGAGACTTTATCTATGAGCACGCAAGGTATAGAACAACTGCTTGGGCAATTACGGGTCGCCTCGTCACTGGCGTCTGGATCAGCCACGCCAGCAACTGCCGAAGGCACGGACTTTTCTGCGGTGCTGAAAAGTTCAATTGATCAAGTGAATGGTGCGCAGCAAGCTGCAAGTGGTTTGGCCAAGGAGTTTGAGTTGGGAGCGCCAGATGCAAACTTGCATGAAGTGATGCTTTCTTTGCAAAAGGCTAATCTTAGCTTCCAGACAATGGTTCAGGTGCGTAATAAGCTGGTTACTGCCTACCAGGAAATAATGAATATGCAAGTTTGAATCAGGGCCGATGCAAAACGAAAAGCTTGGCCTGATTTTTGGCTTGTCGCATCCACATAGTGGAGCGCAAATGGCGATGTTTAAGAAACTCAGCCTTTCCGAATACAACAATAAAGAACGAATCTTGCCACTTGTCGAGATTTATCAAACTGGGGAGTGTTTATGGCAGTAGCGCCCCAACAGTCATTTTCTTCCCTGTTTCAGGGTTTTAATAGTCTTCCCAACGCTCAAAAATTAGGCATGATGGTTGCCTTGGCGGCTTCCATAGCTTTGCTCGCTGGTTTGTGGATGTGGTCACAAGTCCCTGACTACAAAGTGCTATTTAGTAATTTGTCTGATCGAGATGGCGGCACAATTGTCAGCTCATTGCAACAAATGAATGTCCCTTACAAAGTCGCAGATGGCGGTGCGATTCTTGTTCCTTCTTCTCAAGTTTACGATACCCGTTTAAAGCTGGCTTCCCAAGGTTTGCCAAGAGGCGGCGCAATTGGCTTTGAATTGATGGAAACACAGAAGCTTGGCACGAGCCAGTTTCTTGAGCAGGTGAATTATCAACGTGCATTGGAAGGCGAGTTGGCCCGTTCCATTCAATCTCTCTCTGCTGTTCAAGGGGCGCGAGTTCATTTGGCTATTCCAAGGCCTTCAGTGTTTATTCGAGAACAGCAAAAGCCTAGTGCTTCCATTCTGATTAATCTATACCCCGGCAGAGTGCTGGATGCAGGCCAGGTAAATGGTATTTTACATCTTGTATCAAGCAGCGTTTCTGAGTTGCCAGTTAAAAATGTGACAGTAGTGGATCAGAACGGTAATTTGTTAAGTCCGGTGGCCGACAGCATGGCGTTGGGAGGGTTGGACCCGACTCAACTGGATTATCTGCATCAGGTTGAACAGAGCTATGTGAAAAGAATTGAAACGATACTTAGCACGCTTATTGGGTCGGATAATGTTCGTGCACAGGTTGCAGCTGACCTGGATTTTTCTCAGGCTGAACAAACAGCAGAAACTTTCAAGCCAAATGCTACGCCAACTGATGCCGCAATTCGCAGTCAGCAAAGTAATGAATCGTCTGGTGGCGCTGGGCAGCCGGCTAGTGGAGTGCCTGGCGCGCTTTCCAATCAGCCTCCGGGAGCAGCAAGTGCCCCCCTTGTTGCGCCTTCAGCTGCTGCTAATCAGGGATCACCTATAGCTGCCTCTAACGCAAATACGCATAAGGAATCAACGATTAATTATGAAGTGGACAAGACGATTCGCCACGTAAAGCAACCGGTTGGTTCGGTTAAGCGTTTATCTGTAGCCGTGGTTGTTAATTTTCGCAAAGAGGTAGGTAAGGCGGGCAAAGTAAGCTTTAAGCCTCTTTCCCCTCAGGAAATTGCACAGATTAATAATCTGGTTAAAGAAGCAATGGGTTTCAGCCAAGAGCGTGGCGACACACTGAATGTTGTAAATGCCTCGTTTAGTGGTGGCGAAAAAGAAGAGATTCCTGCGTTACCTATCTGGAAAGATCCGGCAAACATCTCTTTAGCTAAAGAAGTGTTGAAAAATGTTCTGATAGCTGTAATCGCCTTTTACCTTGTTTTCGGGGTCCTTCGACCCATTTTTAGAGAAATGGCGAAACCAAAGGAAGTTGTGCATGTCAAAGGTCCTGATGGCGAAGAATTGACTGAAGAGGAAGGCGTTATATACGAAAAAGCAAAAGTTCAAACTGGGTATGATGAAAATCTTCGTGCAGCCAAAGATCTGGCTAAGCAGGAGCCTGGTGTAGTTGCTTCAGTAGTCAAGGAATGGGTTGAAGGCGCATGAGCGAAGACGGTATCATGAAAAGCGCGATCTTGCTGATGTCGCTGGGCGAAGAGGAAGCTGTTGAAGTTTTCAAATTTCTTGGGCCAAAGGAAGTGCAAAAGCTAGGTGCAGCAATGGCTGCACTGAAAAATGTCAAGCGTGACCAAGTTGAAGAAGTGCTCAGTGAGTTTCGTACAAAAGCGGCTGAGAAGTCTTCGCTTACCGGAGCTTCTGACGATTATATCCGTTCAGTGCTGACTAAAGCGCTAGGCGATGACAAGGCCGCCAATTTGATTGATCGTATTTTGCATGGCGGTGATACGAGCGGTATAGAGGGGTTGAAGTGGATGGATTCGGCCTCTGTTGCCGAATTGATCAAGAATGAACATCCGCAGATTATAGCGACTATTTTGGTGCATCTGGATCGCGATCAGGCGAGTGAGGTTTTAGGGCATTTTGTTGAACGATTACGAAACGATGTGATTTTGCGCATTGTGACGCTGGAAGGTGTGCAGCCATCAGCATTAAGGGAATTAAATGACGTGCTGACCAAATTGCTGACAGGTGGCGACAAAATCGGTAAAAAAGGTGCAATGGGTGGTGTGCGCGCTGCAGCTGAAATATTGAACTTTTTTGGATCGGCAGAAGAAACTTCTGTTATTTCAGGAATTAGAGATTACGATCCTGACTTGGCGCAAAAAGTTCAAGATGAGATGTTTGTGTTTGATAATTTGATGGAACTTGATGATCGTTCAATCCAGTTGTTACTGCGTGAAGTGCAGTCCGAATCGCTGATTCTGGCATTGAAAGGCACTGCGCCTGAATTGAGAGAGAAAATATTCAAAAATATGTCTCAACGTGCGTCTGAAATGCTTCGGGACGATCTTGAAGCCAAAGGACCCGTTCGCCTCAGTGAAGTGGAAGGTGAGCAGAAAGAGATTCTCAAAATTGTGCGGAAGCTTGCTGATGAAGGCCAGATAATCATGGGTGGTAAGGGCGGAGACGAAGGTCTTGTCGAATAACATCATTCCCAAGGAGAAGCTCAGTGCTTACCAGAGATGGGAACTGAATTCTCTGGACGAGACTTTGGTACCTTCAGTCAATCAGGCTGAGGCTGGTGAGTCTAAAGATGTGCATTTTCCTACTGCTGAAGAAGTAGAACGGATACACCAGCAAGCTTATGAAGAAGGTTATGCTACTGGGTACCATGACGGGAAAAGTACTGCCCAGTCTGATGCTGAGCGGATGGGAACGCTTCTGCAGGGTTTGGAAGAGGCATTGGCTCAAATTGATCAGCAAGTTGCGGAAGATCTGGGTGGGCTTGCAATTGAAATCGCAAGGCAAATGTTGCATCAGGCTTTGAAGGTAAAGCCAGAACTGATAACAACCATCGTGCGTGAAGCCATTAAATTGCTTCCGGTGTCTGGCCATCACCCTCATTTACTCTTACATCCTGAAGATGCTGTGCTTGTGCGTTCTTATTTGGAGGCAGACTTGTCTCACTCCGGCTATAAAATCATCGAAGATAGCCGAATTGACAGGGGTGGATGCCGTATCGAAAATTCCAATACTGATATAGATGCTACCCTCGAGTCTCGATGGAAAATAGTGGTTGCCGCTCTTGGCAGGGATGATAGCTGGCTTGGATAGTAAATCCCCTTCATTAAACTCACTCCAAAGATGGAAAAACTATTGTGAGGCGTGTCGCTCGGCTGTTGTTGCTACAAGCCCGATGGTGGCGAGCGGTCGACTTACCCGTGTTGCCGGGTTAGTGATGGAGGCCGTTGGGCTGAGGCTGGCTGTAGGGAGTAGTTGCGTCGTTTATCAGCCTGGGGGCTTTAAGGTTGATGCGGAAGTGGTCGGGTTTTCTGGTGATAAGTTGTTTCTGATGCCATCAACTGATGTGTATGGTCTGGTGCCAGGCGCAAAAGTCATGCCACTCGAGACTTCTGCCGTAGCGCCACCAAAAATGTGTGCGGAAGTCCGTCCCAAGCGTCGATCAGAAGATCGCATTAAACAGGTTGAAGTGGGTAATGAGCTATTAGGACGTGTGCTGGATGGTGCGGGTAGGCCACTCGACCGGAAGGGCGCTATGCATCTTGAAGACCGGGTTCCGCTCCATAGTCGCCCTATGAACCCGTTAGAACGTGAACCTATCCGGGATGTGCTGGATGTGGGGGTGCGGGCAATCAACTCATTATTAACAATAGGGCGCGGGCAGCGCATGGGTCTGTTTGCCGGGAGTGGTGTCGGAAAAAGTATTTTGCTGGGAATGATGGCACGTTATACCAGCGCTGATGTGGTGGTGGTCGGCCTGATTGGTGAACGGGGGCGTGAGGTAAAGGATTTTATTGAAAATATTCTGGGAGAAGAAGGATTGGCGCGCTCGGTAGTCGTGGCAGCGCCCGCAGACTCTCCTCCATTGGTTCGGTTACATGGTGCATCGTATGCAACGGCGATTGCAGAATATTTTCGTGATCAGGGGAAAAATGTATTGTTGATCATGGACTCTTTGACTCGGTTTGCCATGGCCCAGCGAGAAATTGCGTTGGCAATTGGTGAACCACCTGCCACAAAGGGTTATCCGCCCTCTGTTTTTGCAAAGTTACCCCAATTGGTTGAGCGTGCGGGAAATGGAAAGGAAGGCGGTGGTTCCATTACAGCATTTTATACAGTGCTGGCAGAGGGAGATGATCAGCAGGACCCGATTGCAGACAGTGCGCGCGCTATTCTGGATGGCCATATTGTGCTTTCCCGCAATCTGGCGGATCAGGGGCATTACCCAGCCATTGATATTGAAGCATCAATCAGTCGTGCTATAAATGAATTGCTATCACCAGAAGAAATGGAAGCTGTGCGGCGTTTCAAGTACCTTTATTCGCGTTATCAGCGCAGTCGTGACCTGATTACTGTAGGTGCGTATGTAAGAGGCAATGATGCCGTGCTGGACGAAGCCGTAGCAATGTACCCGCAGATGGAGGCTTTTCTGACCCAGAATATTCAGTATCGAGCTGATTATGCTTCCAGCAGGTCAGGACTGATTTCACTGCTTCAGTAAATTGGTAATTGGAGTACCATAAAACTATGGCACGTCGTTTTCCATTACAGGCTTTACTTGAATTAACACGAGATCATGCCGATTCGTCTGCAAGGACGTTGAGCGGCCTGAAAGGAATATGGCTGGGGGCGGAAGAAAAGTTAAGGCAATTACAGCAGTATGAGGAAGAGTATCGTGCAAGACTGTTGCAATCAACAGAAAAAGGCATGCAGGTCACGGAAATTCGAAACTTCCAGCAGTTTTTAGTGAAGCTTGCCGTCGCAATTGCTCAGCAACGTGAGGAGGTTGAACGGTGCAAAGGGCGTTGGGAGGAAGGTCAGCAGGAGTGGTTGCTGCATAAAAAAAAGCTTAATGCTTACGATACATTATCAGAGCGACATCAAAAAAAAGTGCTTCAGGATGAATCAGCTCAAGAACAACGTGAGCAAGACGAAATATCAAGCAATAAAAGGTTCGAATCAGAGTAAAGTGCTTGTGGCACATATATTGCTTCTATAAAAGTATGAAATATCTTGCTTATTTAGAGGAATGAATATGAATAATTTGATGGCGCCTGCTTCTACAGCACATATTCAAGTTGTTCAGAGTTCAAATGCCGCTGCAAAATCAGGTAACACAGTTAACTCCAGCGCTGACTCAAATTCTGATTCTTCGGCAAAATCTAGCGAAACATCTGGCTTTGGGGCCCTACTGCAAAAGCAAATTTCCGCTACATCTGCACGTCCTGAAGAAGCAAAATCTACGAAAGAATTAAAGTCTGATGAAGTTACAGAAAATGCGGATAATGCTTCTTTGCAGGGAGCGAACCAGCAGCCAAACATTGCAACCTTATTTCCCGTGGTCGCGCAAAATATTGCGCCTCAAGCGTTTCAGATAATTGCCTCCAAAACAGATGCGGGCCAGTCTCGCGATATAAAAATTGGTCCGTCAGTCGGAAAAGGGGGGCAAATTGATTTATCCGCACCTGAAAAGTATCAGGGTGTTAAAAATCAGGCGGCAGAAATTGCCGGGGACGGCAAATTATTCCGCGCTGCTGATCTAGGCAAGGCATTGCAAACGCCAGCTGATAGCTCCAAGGAGTTTTTAACGAGCTCAACAAATACCAATTCCCAATTGAGAACTGATGGTCTGTCTACACTTACGGTTAATCAACTAAATTCGCAGCCATTACAGACTAATCTTGTAGCAACTGTTGACCCGAAAGTGGGTGCCCCAGGATGGGATAATGCACTGGGGCAGAAAATTGCTTGGATAGCCACCCAAACTCAAAAAACCGCAGAATTGCATTTGAATCCGCCCAATCTTGGTCCTTTGGAAGTACGTCTTACCATTGCTAACGACCAAACTACAGCGCAGTTTGTATCGCACCATCCTGCTGTGAGAGATGCTATTGAAGCTGCTTTGCCTCGTTTAAGAGAAATGCTGGCTGATAATGGTTTGACCTTAGGAGATGTGTCAGTCAGTTCGCAATCATTTTCCCAACAGCATGCTTTTTCAGGTGAGGAAGGCCAGCGTGGAAAGCAGAACAATGTACGTACTGAAAGTTTTAGCGACGCATTGATCGTGCAAAGTACGGCACCAACTGCGATAAAAACCCGGGGGAATGGAATGGTAAATACGTTTGCATAATGTAATATATTGATTAGTATGTTTTAAAATTTTAACAGAACGTTTGGCTATATTATAAAAAAGCCGCACACCCTTTAATTCAGGGTATGCGGCTTTTTTTACGATTAAATTAGATTTCGGGTTGCGTTGAATTGATCTCGGGCGATATTTAGAAGTTGAAATCATAAATAACATAAACTATCGATCCAAAATGCTTGTTTTTTAATTCATTTAGGGTTATAAAGCGTTAAAAGTGTTTGATGAATTGATCTGGTGTTGTAAACAAGTAACTGTTGCTAAAAGCTTCTCAAAACTATAAAAATAATGATGCGTTTGGGCAGTAGTGCGATACCACGATAAATGGCTGGAGTGAATAGATGTCCAAAGCAAAAAAAGAAGAAATCGTAGAAGAAATAGTTGAAGGCGCCCCTAAAAAAAAGGGCAAGCTGATGTTGATAATTATTTTGGTGGTGCTTTTGGCTGGTGGCGGCGGGGCTGGATGGTATTTCACGCAAGGTAAAAAAGATCCTCATGCTGCACCGGAAAAAAAGGTTGAAGCTCCCCCTGTTTTTGAAAAATTAGAGCAATTCACAGTTAACCTGACAGGTGGAGAGCATTATTTACAGACTGAAATCTCCCTAAAAATTTCAGATCCAAAACTGGGTGAAGATATCAAATTGCACATGCCTGAAATTCGTGATGTTCTATTGCGCCTGCTTTCCAGCAAGCAGGCTGAAGATCTTGCGACTATGGAAGGTAAAAAACAGTTGAGTGAAGAAATTGAGAAACAGATTAATAAGGTGCTTGGCGTAAAGAAACCTAAAGAAGGGGTGCTCGCTGTGCTTTTTACATCATTTATCATTCAGTAATAGATATTCAAATTGGCTGACGACATACTCTCACAAGAAGAAGTCGATGCCCTCCTGAGGGGGGTGACTGGCGAGCCGGATGAGGCCAAAGGGGAGGAGTCTGTCTCCGGTGTTCGTCCGTACGATATCGGCAGGCAAGAGCGTATCGTTCGTGGGCGGATGCCGACGCTTGAATTGATTAATGAGCGTTTTGCGCGTTTATTCCGGATTGGTCTTTTCAACTTTATGCGGCGCAATGCCGAAATTTCGGTTGGGCCTGTCAAAGTTCAAAAATACAGTGAGTTTGTACGTAATCTGGTAGTGCCTACAAATTTGAATCTGGTTCATATGAACCCGTTACGTGGCACAGCTTTATTTATTTTTGATCCTAATCTTGTATTTTTGGTGGTAGATAGTTTATTTGGCGGGGATGGAAGGTTCCATACTCGGGTTGAGGGCAGAGATTTTACGCCTACTGAGCAGCGCATCATCCAGAATATGCTGAAAGTGGTTTTTGAGGAGTACAAGAAATCCTGGGATCCTATCTATCCCATTGAGTTTGACTATGTGCGATCAGAAATGAACACGCAATTCGCAAACATAGCAACGCCAACAGAGGTGGTGGTGACTACAACATTTAATATTGAGCTAGGTGCGGGTGGTGGTGATTTTCACGTCTGCATGCCCTATGCTATGATTGAACCAATTCGGGACTTGTTGTACAGCAGCATGCAGGCAGATCGCAATGAAGTAGACCAGCGCTGGATTAGTTTGATGCGCAGTCAGGTACAAAATGCGGAAGTTAATTTGGTGGCAAATCTCGGTGAGGCACCCATTACCCTTGGACAAATTGTTAATTTGAAAGTAGGTGACGTTATATCCCTTGATATACCCGAAGCGATTGTGGCCGAAGTAGATGGTATTCCGGTACTTGAATGCAAGTACGGTATTCTGAATGGGCAATATGCTCTTAAAGTGAATAAGGTTTTGGCCGGAGCAGATAATATAGCTGCTGAGGGAGACAGGCATGGCTGAGAACGATGATATTAGCGCTGATGACTGGGCCGCCGCATTAGCAGAACAGGAGACTGCCCCAGCATCGTCAGGTGAGGATGATTGGGCTGCCGCTATGGCTGAACAGGATGCAGCAGCGCCAGCAGATGCTGCAGCTGCACCCGAGCAGCCAAAAGTTGCCCCTGCACAGATTTTTGAGCAATTGACGCCAGGCGCAGCGGGGGCGAGCCCAAATAATCTTGACATGATTCTGGATATTCCGGTAAATCTTACAGTAGAGCTGGGGCGTACGAAGATTGCGATTAGAAGCTTGTTGCAATTGGCTCAAGGCTCAGTAGTTGAGCTGGATGGTCTCGCGGGCGAACCAATGAGTGTGCTGGTTAACGGATGTTTGATTGCACAAGGTGAGGTTGTCGTCGTCAATGATAAGTTCGGAATTCGTCTGACTGATATCATTACCCCTTCAGAGCGCTTACGCAGACTTCAACGATGACATTGTCTGGCAAGAAACTGTGGGACGCTATCACCCGGCTGTCTTTTCTTTGGTTGTTGCTTAGCGTTACCGCACAGGCGGCGCAGCCTGCATCAACCGTCTCCCCTCCTGTTTCATCTGCCACAGCTGGTGGTATGCTGCAGGTTTTGTTCGGATTAATCATCGTGTTAGCTGCAATTGCTGGCACGGCATGGTTGCTGCGACGTATCGGACCTGGCCAGTCTAGCGCAGGTGGGATGCTTAAGTTGGTCGGTGGAATGATGGTCAGCCCCAAAGAACGGGTTGTGCTGGTTGAAATCGGGGAGACTTGGCTTTTGCTGGGTGTGGCTGCCGGTCAAGTAAATACTTTACATACTATGCCAAAGCCGCCAGATGCTGATCTCAAAGCAACAACCGAAAATAGCGATGTCGCTTTCCCAAATTGGTTAAAACTCGCGATGCAGGGAAAAAAACGTGGCTGAAGTGCATAATTATCGATTTAACCTGTCTGATGTACAGCACCAAAGATTAATGCGATTTTGCATCACTTTGCTAGCATTGGCTTTCTTTTTTACCTTTCCTGTCAGGGCTTTCGCAGAAGCCGGCTTGCCTGCGTTTATTAGTACACCTGCAGCAGGAGGTGGGCAAAGTTATTCGGTCAGTATTCAGACGCTGCTGTTTCTGACTACGCTGACTTTCTTGCCCGCACTTCTATTGATGATGACTTCGTTTACGCGCATAGTCATCGTGCTTTCTTTATTACGTCAAGCTGTTGGTACACCGCAGGCACCACCCAACCAGGTAATTGTAGGTTTGTCTTTGTTTCTGACGTTTTTTGTGATGTCTCCCGTGTTGGATAAGATATATGGCGAAGCTTATAAACCTTATATGGAAGATAAAATTGTCCTAAGCGAAGCATTAGACAAGGGTATGGCTCCCCTCAAAACATTTATGTTGCGGCAAACCAGGCAAGAGGATTTAGCACTATTTGTTAAACTTTCAAAAAGTCCTCCGCTCAAGGGGCCGGAAGATGTTTCAATGAAAATTCTGGTTCCAGCATATGTAATCAGCGAACTAAAAACCGCTTTTCAAATTGGTTTTGTTATCTTTATTCCATTTTTAATTATCGACATGGTTGTAGCCAGTGTGCTTATGTCCATGGGTATGATGATGTTGTCACCGGTCATGATTTCGTTGCCATTCAAGCTGATGCTGTTTGTTTTAGTGGATGGCTGGAATTTGTTGATTGCTTCACTGGTGCAAAGTTTCTATGTTTGAAGAATTTGTTATTTTAAGTAAATTTGATTTGGTGAGGTGTTGATATGACTCCTGAAAGTGTAATGACTATTGGTCAGCAGGCTTTGCAAATAACGCTTATGGTGTCTGCGCCTATGCTGATCAGTGCCTTGGCAGTAGGTCTGCTTGTCAGTATTTTTCAGGCAGCAACACAAATTAATGAGATGACACTTTCTTTCATTCCTAAATTATTGGTGATTTTCTTTATGATGATTGCTTTTGGGTCATGGATGATCGGGCAGCTTGTTGATTTCACACAAAGACTATACTCAAGCATACCTGGCCTGGTGGGATAACCGGTTTATAGCTCATCAACACGTGTTACAGTAGCCTATGTTTACCGTCACAGCAGCACAATTAAATGCCTGGCTGATCATTTTTATTTGGCCATTTGTGCGTATTCTGGCATTGGTAAGCACCGATCCAATTTTTGGTAACCGCGCAGTGCCGGGACGAATTAAAATTGGTGCTGCTTTTCTGTTGACTCTCGTACTTATTCCCACATTGGGCCCCCCCCCACCTGTCGAACTTGGCTCTGCTTCCGGCATTTTGATATTGCTGCAACAGATAATAATTGGCGTTTCAATGGGATTGGTGATGCGGATTGTGTTTTCGGCGGTAGAAATGGCTGGAAATTTGGCTGCATTGCAGATGGGATTGGGTTTTGCAACGTTCTTTGATCATATCAGTGCTGCTCAAGTCCCTGTTATAGGGCAATTTACCGGCCTTCTCGCAATATTGATGTTTCTCTCCACAAATGGACATTTTGTGGTGCTGACCGCCCTCTCTGAGAGCTTTTATACCCTTCCAATCACTGCTCAGCCTTTATCTGCTCAAGGATGGCGGACGGTTGCCGAATGGGGCGGGGAGATATTTCGTGCTGGCGTGTGGATTTCTCTTCCGATCGTCGCGGCTCTGCTGATTACTAATTTGGCACTGGGAATCATGACTCGTGCAGCGCCGCAATTGAACATCTTCGCAGTTGGTTTTCCTTTGACTATTACCGCAGGTTTTTTCTTGTTATATCTGACATTACCCTACATGCCCCCCCTATTTGAAAGATTGTGGACAGACGGTATAAACACAGCGCTTGAAGTGTTCCGCCAAGCCAGGCCAAGCACACCTTAATCATGATAGTCAGTATCCCTGAATACGCGAGTTCCTGCATGTTGCCACCATCAGAATGGGTAGTCAGGTGGGTACCCCAAATTGCTCCGGGTAGTCGGGTGCTTGATTTGGCGGCAGGTTCTGGCAGGCATACGCTATTTCTTGCTGAAGCGGGATTGGAAGTGTGCGCGGTGGATAAAGACATCAGTGCACTTACTGAATTAAACGGACTTGATGCAGTGTCTGTTCTGGAATATGACTTGGAGCAGGGGGTGTGGTCGTTTGAACCAGGTGAATTTGCTGGCATTGTTGTGACTAATTATTTACATCGGCCACTTTTTCCAAATCTGCTGGAAGCGCTAGCGGAAGAGGGCGTGCTGATTTATGAGACTTTTGCTGTGGGTAATGAGGTATATGGAAAGCCAAGTAACCCCGACTTTTTGTTGCAACCTGGTGAGCTTTTGCAAGTTTTTGGCGACAGATTGCGTATTCTAGGGTTTGAAGAGAAAATCGTAAATCTGCCTAAACCAGCCAAGGTCCAACGAATCTGTGGCGTTTTGACCGCAAAATAGTCATCAAAAATAAATATTTTTGAAATAATTGCTTTTTCCCCTTTATTTATTCCCTATAAGTCCGATATAGTAATTACACGCAGGTTGTGTTCCGAATAATCGCGAGGAGGTGTGAAATGGCTATAGTCATGGATATGTGCTCGGGTACCATTGAGTTGGGATGTCCTGCTGATTACAATGCGGAAGTTGCGCGTGTAGACTGTAAGGCTAATTCATCGGTTTTCTCAGAACCAAATCTTGCTTTGCAGCAGATAAATATGTCTGCTCGTGAACAAAACCCTAGTCCCGCTTTTCTGGCAACGCTGGATATAGATGCTTTTCTTGGTTTGATGCACCAGGATTTGATGTAGCAATTCTTGCTGTAAAATTACAGGCGAGTGATCTGCACTCGCCTATTCCTGTTTCCATTCTGGTCTTCATTACTGGTGATGCTACAACGCCTTTATGAACCATCAATACTTTCATTCTGAGTTTTCAAAAAAAATCTGGGATTTAAAATACCGCAATCTTGAATTGGGTATGGAGCCTGATCGTACTGTAGAGGATACTTGGCGACGTGTGGCGCACGCAATTGCTGGCGTTGAAACTTTTGATCCTATAGGTTGGGAGCATCGCTTTTATTCAATTCTGGAAGAGTTTAGATTCTTGCCGGGTGGCCGTATTCTTGCAGGAGCAGGAACAATTAAGCAGGTTACGCTTTTTAACTGTTTCGTTATGGATACGATTGAGGATTCTCTTGCGGGAATTTTCGATGCGCTCAAAGATGGTGCAATCACCATGCAGCATGGTGGTGGGGTGGGTTATGATTTTTCAACCTTGCGCCCTAAAGGAGATTTGGCCCGCCGGGTTGGCAAGGTTGCTTCTGGTCCGGTTTCATTTATGCATCTCTGGGATCGTATGTGTACCACTATTCTTTCTACAGGAAACAGGCGGGGTGCAATGATGGCAACTTTGCGTTGTGATCATCCTGATATTGAAGAATTCATCGATGCCAAGCGAGATCCGGTAGATTTACGGCATTTTAATTTGTCCGTACTGGTGAGCGATGCTTTCATGCGAGCCATTGAAATGGATGAGGAATGGTCATTGGTATTTCCCGTGAGAGTGAGTGGTGTTGCCGAAGGAGAGTATATCGAAAAAGTGTGGTCCGGAAGTACCAGTCCGGTTTCATGCAAAATTGTCCGGAAATTAAAGGCGCGTGAGCTTTGGGGTAAAATCATGCGTTCCACCTATGACTATGCAGAGCCGGGTGTTATTTTTATTGATCGTATCAATAAACTGAATAATCTTCACTATTGCGAGAATATCAGTGCAACAAACCCATGTGGAGAAATTCCTTTACCGCCAAGCGGTGCATGTGACCTTGGATCAATTAATTTAACCGCATTTGTAAAATCGCCTTTTTCTTCCGGTGCAATACTCGATATGGAAGGGATTTGTAAAACAGCATCTATTGCTACACGCATGCTGGACAATGTTTATGATTTGTCGTTGTTTCCTCTGCCCAAGCAGGCGGCAGCTGCAACTGGCAGCAGAAGATTGGGTATGGGTATAACTGGATTGGCTGATGCTTTGATTATGCTGGGGATTCCTTACGAAAGTGAACCGGCTCTGCAACTGGCTGCTAGCGTAATGCGCCAAATTTGCCATAGTGCATATCGTACATCGATATTGTTAGCTAAGGAAAAAGGGAGGTTCCCTTTATTTGAAGCAGATGCATATTTAAGCGGAGAGTTTATTAATACGCTTCCTGAAGACATCAAGCAGGATATTCATCAATTTGGGATACGCAACAGTCATCTGATAGCGATTGCACCAACCGGTACAATTAGCCTTTTGGCGAACAATGTTTCCAGTGGTCTGGAACCTGTTTATGAATTTAGTTGCATGCGCCGGGTTCGTAACCCTGATGGCAGCTTTATGGTTGTAAAGGTAAATGATTTGGCCTTTGCAAAATACCGGCAGTTGTTTGGTGATGTTCCCCTGACGCCTGCCTTTGTTCGTGCGGCAGACATACCTCCTCACAGGCATATTGCTATGCAGGCAGCACTGCAAACATACGTAGATAATGCCATTTCAAAAACAATAAATGTCCCTGAGGAATTCAGTTTTGAGTCCTTTCAGGCGATATATCAGGATGCCTATTCAATGGGGTTGAAGGGGTGTACAACTTTTCGACCCAATGCAATAACTGGCCAAGTGTTGTTTACAGATGACATGCCAAGAGATGAAAAGCAATGTTGTATGCCGCATAGACATTAAGATGTAACTGTGTTTTGCAGGATTGATGAAAAGTAACTTGAGTAAAGCAAGTGGCTTGTATTTCCGGTGGGCCATTAATGGGGTAAACTAACGGTTTTGTGCGGATAGTTCGTGATGCTTAAAGGCAGCCTGGTTGCGATAGTTACCCCCATGCATGAAGATGGCAGTCTGGATATAGACAGCCTGAGAGGCCTGGTTGATTTTCATATTAAGGAAGGTACCGACGGTATAGTTATAGTGGGTACGACTGGTGAATCACCCACTGTAGATTTTGATGAGCATTGTAAGCTGATTGGTGTTGTAGCAGAACAATCGGCAGGTCGCATTGCGGTGATTGCTGGAACAGGGGCTAACTCAACCAGGGAAGCGATTGAATTAACGCAATGTGCCAAGCTATCTGGTGCCCAATATAGCTTGTCCGTAGTGCCTTATTACAACAAGCCCACTCAGGAAGGATTGTTTCAGCATTTTAAAGCAATTGCTGAAGCCGTTGATATTCCTCAGATTCTATACAATGTACCCGGCCGTACCGTTTGCGATATGAGCAATGACACTGCGTTACGCTTGTCACATATTCCGAATATTATCGGAATTAAAGATGCGACAGGCAACATTGAACGTGGAACGGATTTGTTGCTTCGTGCCCCGGCAGATTTTGCTATTTATAGTGGCGATGATGCCAGTTCTCTTGCTTTGATGCTTTTAGGAGGTCACGGTACGATTTCTGTGACTGCAAATGTGGCGCCCAGGTTGGTGCATGATATGTGTACTGCAGCGTTTACTGGTGACTTGGCTGCGGCAATTGCTATCAATAATAAGTTATTGGGTTTACATCAGAAATTATTTGTAGAGGCCAATCCGATTCCCGTTAAATGGGCTGTGCAGCAAATGGGCCTGATTGAAGGAGGAATCCGTTTGCCCCTTACCCCGCTTACCCCATCAAATCATGAAACGGTTCGGCAAGCAATGAAACAAGCCGGACTATAAAGTTATTCTATATAAGCAATACCCTGGCGACAGGTATTTTGAAATTTTAGGAAGGTAATCAATGAAGAGCAAGAAAGGCTACAAGCAATTTGGAACGTTGGCTTTGCTAACAGCGGCAATGTTGTCTGGATGTGGTTCACTTCCTTTCATGGACAGTAAAAAAATTGATTATAAATCTGCCGGTAAATTGCCATCCCTTGAAATTCCGCCTGATTTGACTGTGCCAGGTACAGATGATCGCTTTGTTGTGCCGGATTTGGCAACCAAAGGCAGTGCAACACTTTCTGAATACAATCAGGAACGAGCAGGTAAAGCTCCTCAAGCTGGAGCTACAGATTTATTGCCCAGTCAGAAAACAGTAAAATTTGAGCGAGCTGGATCTCAGCGATGGCTGGTAGTCAATGAAAGCCCTGAAAAAGTTTGGCCGATAGTAAAAGATTTCTGGCAGGAAAATGGTTTTATCATCAACCTTGAGCGGCGTGAAGCGGGTATCATGGAAACAGACTGGGCAGAAAATCGTGCCAAGATACCCCAGGACGCCATTCGTAATATACTGGGTAAGGTGCTGGACAGCCTTTATTCTACGCCTGAAAGAGATAAATTCAGGACACGTCTGGAACGCGGGAAAGATAACGGAACAACAGAAATATACGTTAGTCACCGTGGCATGTATGAAGTCATCAAAGGGGGTGATGGCGGGACTGAAACCCTTTGGGAGCCACGCCCTGCGGATCCTGAACTGGAAGCAGAAATGCTGGGGCGCCTAATGGTGCGCTTTGGTGTAGAACAAGAACGCGCCAAAACAATACTGACGGCAAGCACTATTGAAAAGCGGGCGGATTTATCTAAAGTGGCCGATGGTTCCTCCAGGCTTCAATTAAACGATCGGTTTGATCGCGCGTGGCGTAGAGTTGGACTGGCGCTTGACCGGGTTGGATTTACTGTAGAAGATCGGGATCGCGCTAAAGGGCTTTACTATGTGCGCTATGTTGACCCTGAAATTGATGGTAACAAGGGGGAGAAAGGATTTTTGTCGAAACTTGCATTCTGGCGCAGCAGTGGCAGTGACAAAGAAGAGCAGAAGATACAGTATCGTGTTTCTGTAAAAGAATCTGCAGATGGCAGTCTGGTACAGGTGTTGGGTAAAGACGGTAATATAGATCGTTCTGCTACCGCAGGTAAAATATTGAATATGCTGTATGAGCAGTTGAAATAATGCAGTGTACAGCGCACTTATCTGAAGGCTTGGGTGCGCTTCGCTAGCCTCGGGAGCGGCAGTTCCGGTAATGCGCTGGTTGTGGAAGTAAAGCAAACCCGGGTTATGCTAGATTGCGGGTTTGGTATTGCTGATACAGTTGCAAGGTTGTCCAGAGTGGGATTATCCCCAGGAGATTTAAGTGGGATAGTAGTGACTCACGAGCATACTGATCATCTTGGGGGGGTGGCTGGTTTTGCACGGAAATATGGGTTAACAGTCTGGTTAACTCATGGCACTTTTAGTGTTTGGGAAGCGGCAACAACCCGTTTGCCTGAATATCAATTAATGGAAGCTCATACTTCCTTCCCAATCGGTGATATAGAAGTTCAACCTTTTCCGGTTCCTCATGATGCGCGGGAGCCTGTTCAATTCGTCTTTGGCAATGGAAAGCAGCGTCTGGGTGTTTTGACAGATGTGGGGTGTTCAACCCCTCATATAGAAACCATGTTAAGTGGACTGGATTCACTTGTTCTGGAATGTAACTATGATGCGGATATGTTGTATAACAGCAAATATCCACCGGGGCTAAAGCAGCGGATTTCAGGGAAATTTGGCCATCTGGAAAATTCGGTTTCAGCTGAATTACTAAAAAAACTGGATCAAACGCGTCTGCAACACGTTGTTGCTGCACATCTGAGTGAAAAAAATAATGCCCCTTTGCTTGCACAAACTGCTTTATCTGGTGCTTTAGGCTGTGAAAATGATTGGGTGGGGGTGGCTGATCAAACTATGGGTTTTGACTGGCGACAGATTATTTAATCTGATGTTTGCAAAATTCAGGCGAAAAAAAGCCGGCTATACGCCGGCTTTTTTCTTGAGAAGAATTACTTCTTCATTGCGTCTGCAGCAGGAGCGGCGGCATCTGCTGGAGCAGCAGGAGCAGCAGCGTCTGCAGCAGGAGCGGCGGCATCTGCTGGAGCAGCAGGAGCAGCAGCGTCTGCAGCAGGAGCAGCAGCTTCAGGAGCCATTGGCGCTGGTGCTTCAACAGCAGGAGCAGCAGCTTCAGGAGCAGGAGCAGCAGCTTCTTCTTTCTTACCGCAAGCGGACAAAGATACAGCTAATAGGGCGGCGAGCAGGATGGAGTATTTCATTTAAGTTCCCTTTAATTCAAAAAGTATGACAGTAGACCACTTGTAAATCGGTCATCTAAAGCCAAAATATTAGACCGAATATTCAGACCGACTAAAAAATTCTAGCATATCTATATTAAATATCCAGTGCCTTTAAGGAGTTCGAAGCAAAAACAAGTTATTTGTTGGATATTTGCAACACTTTTAGCGGTATGGATGGTATATAAATACGGCAATCATTATAAACCAAGTGTTGTTGCAAAAGTAGAGGGTGTTGATGTATCCCATATTTCAGCAAATCGCTGGCTTAATTTTAAGGTGCCAGGATTGTCATGTAAGCCGAGCAGAGCACGTGGGTTATTGTAGTGAAATCGATGTACGTAATGTGATTCATCCGCAATAATGAAAGGGTCGTCTATGCCCTTGGCTTCAGGCGATATTTTATGGATTCGTATGGCGTGGCTGAACTGCTGGAGGAGAATGATCATACGCGGGCAGTAACGCGTAAGGTGATCCGTGTCGTGCAGCAAAATATCCAGTCGATTGGCTCTGCTTAAAAGCAGAAAATTGCGTAGTAACTCGAACCTGTCTGGACTATTGTAGTTGCCTTCTGAAAGGTTGTAGTCAAATATGCGTAGATATCGCTGTGCCTGGGAAATGACGCGGTTAATTGCTGCTTCCAGGTCATTTCCCCCCCCTAACTTCGTGTGGACTGGTTGATTTGTCATCACAATTTGGGTCAATGTGTCAGTCGCCAGATTATTCTTGAATTTCAATATAGCCGTTTAAATACCATTGGTAAAGCAAGGCATCTGTATCTTTGTTTGCAGGCGTCCCGGGTTGCAGCATACGGTTGTCGGCCAGTTCGAGCAGGCTGTTGGTGGTTGGCAAGCTGGTTTCAAAAGATTCACCATTTAAAAATAAGGTTTGTCCTTGAAATAACATCTGGCTTTGCAGGGCAAGCTGGATGCCAAGCTTATGTGAGCGCTTTTTAAATTGAGTTGGTGAGAGCGGGGGTTCGGGCGCGTCGAAAAATATATGGGACTTGGGTTCACTCAGGTAGCGTCCAAGAAACTGGCTGATATCGTCACGGTTCCAGTGGATTTGCTTAAGCATGTCTTCCACTTTTCGAATCATTTTGTTGCTTATTTCCGCGGGATGTTGCTGGCGAGTCAGGTCGGGATCCTGATACATCCCGTGAATTTGAATGTTGTCCTGCAAATACACTAGAAACTGAGTGGCTAGTTCTTGTGCGGATGGTGCGCGGAATCCTACAGAGTAAGTGATGCAGTCATCCTGGGCGATGCCATAGTGCGCATAACGTGGTGGCAGGTAAAGCAAATCTCCCGGACCGACTAGCCACTCTTCTTCTGGCTCGAAGTTCTGCAATATACGCAGAGGCGCGTCCGGAATAAGGCTTCTGTCCTGTTGATCACTGATTTGCCATCGCTTGTGACCTGCACCCTGAAGCAGAAAAACATCATAGGAATCTACATGGGGGCCAATCCCGCCATTTTTTGGCGCATAACTTACCATGATGTCGTCAAGGCGGGCATGTGGTATGAAACTGAATTCATGGAGTAACTCAGATGCCTCTGGCACGATGTTGTTAATGCCTTGAACCAGTAGTGACCATTTTGATTTTGGAAGTTTTGAAAAGTCCTGTTCATTAAAAGGACCGTGGCGCAGGTGCCATTTGCCGCGCGTTTCAGTCACCAGGCGCGACTGCAAATCTTCTGAACAGGCAAGTCCTGCGATTTCATTGGGTGTTAGGAGATGTGCGTACTCAGGTAGGGCATCACGAATCAGCAAAGGTTTTTTTTGCCAATATTCTTTCAGAAATTTTTGCGGGGTGATGCCGCCTAATAAATGTTTATTCATGATTAAAAAAAATGGCTGTTCAGGATTAATGTTAAGCAAAATCGGTTAGAATTCCCTTATCGAAAGATGAGGAGTGATTATGTTGCAAGCTGGTCAGACTGCACCAGGATTTACCTTGCCGGACGCTGATATGGAGCCGGTCAAGCTTTCCGATTTTAAAGGAAAGAAGCATGTTGTGCTGTATTTCTATCCTAAAGATGATACACCGGGCTGCACAATTGAAGCGACCGATTTCAGCGACAGGGATTCGGATTTTGCGCGCTATGATACGGTTGTGTTAGGTGTGAGCAAGGACGATTGCATCAGTCATGGCGCTTTCCGTGACAAACACGGGTTGTCTGTCAGACTGCTTGCCGACACTGAAGGTGAAGTATGTGGCAAGTATGGTGTATGGCAAGAGAAAGAAAAAGAGGGGGTGAAACGTATGGGTATTGTGCGTTCCACTTTTATTATTGACAAACAGGGTGTGGTGCAACATGCGTTTTACGGTGTAAACGCAAAGGGCCATGCTGCAGAAATGTTGAAACTTGTTAAGGTTTTGGGGTGAATTCATGCAAATTGCAAAAGATACAGTAGTAACAATCAATTACGAATTGAAAGATAAAGAAGGTAAAATTCTGGAAAAGAGTGACCAGCCCGTGACTTATTTACATGGAGGTTATGATGGTATTTTTCCAGTTGTTGAAGATAGTCTGGATGGAAAAAAAGCCGGGGATAGCTGTGAAGTGATGCTCGAGCCAGATAATGCTTTCGGAGAGTATGATGAAAATCTGGTGCGTGTCGAGCCACGTAACCAGTTTCCGGAAAATGCTGAAGTAGGCATGCAGTTTGAAGGTGCACCGGAAGGTTCGGAAGAAATTCTGATCTACACCATAACAGATATGGCTGAAGACAAAGTGATCGTCGATGGCAATCATCCGTTGGCAGGGCAGACTTTAGTCTTCAATTGCACAATTCAGGAAGTACGTGCTGCAAGTGGTGAAGAAATTGATCACGGCCATGTGCATGGTGCACACGGGCATCAACACTAATTATTAAATTGGCGGGATTTTCAGATTGACGGTGAGTTGCACTGTGGTTTGGGAATCCGGTCTGTTTAGGATGGTTCTGCCATTTTTTTTAAGATATAGATCAATTCCAAAGCTGCTTTAGGGCTTAATTCATCGGGTTCTGTTTCACGTAGTTTTTCAAGTACCGGATTGTGCTCAGGTTCAGGCTCCTGTGCAGGAACTGCAGAAAATAAATCGCCTTGCATGCCTGAATTGATGCTTTGTTGCTCCAGTAGCACCAAGTGTTTTTTTGCCATTTGAATAACGTTCCCGGGTACGCCTGCTAGCGCGGCAACTTGTAATCCATAACTCTGGCTGGCAGGGCCGTCGGCAACACTGTGCAAAAATACAATGTGATCCTTGTGCTCAACCGCATCCAGATGCACATTCACAGCTTGCTTTAATTCTTGCGCAAGTCTGGTCAGTTCAAAATAATGTGTGGCAAACAGGGCGTATGAGCGGTTTTTTTCAGTCAGACTGCGTGCGCATGCATAGGCAAGCGCTAATCCATCAAATGTAGACGTTCCGCGTCCAATTTCGTCCAGCAATACCAGGCTGTTTTCCGTCGCATTGTGCAGGATATTTGCGGTTTCCGTCATTTCTACCATAAAGGTTGAACGCCCCCCTGCCAGATCATCAGATGCGCCGATACGGGTAAAAATCTGATCAATCGGGCCAATGGTTGCGCTGTTTGCGGGGACGAAGCAGCCGCAATGGGCGAGCAGGACAATTAATGCAGTTTGTCGCATATAGGTTGATTTGCCGCCCATGTTGGGGCCGGTAATCAGCAGCATCTGGCGCGATCTGGATAGCAGCGTGTCGTTGGCAATAAAATGATCGATTTGCCTCTCTACGACTGGGTGGCGCCCATTAATAATTTCCAGCTTTGGTTCTGATGTAAATTCTGGCGCGGTCAGATTCAGTTTGATGGCCCGTTCTGCCAGTGTTGCCAGCACGTCTATTTCCGAAACGGCTGTCGCAATGATTTGCAGGCCATGAATGTGGGGTTGCAAACTATCAATCAGAGCTTCGTACAGTAACTTTTCCCGAGTCAGTGCACGGTCTGAAGCGGATAACGCCTTATCTTCGAAGGACTTTAATTCGGGAGTGATGTAACGCTCTACATTTTTTAGCGTCTGTCTGCGTCGATAATCATCCGGAACCTTATCACTCTGCGCTCTGGAAACTTCGATATAAAAACCGTGAACCCGATTGTATTCCACCTTGAGTGTTGTGATACCGCTGCGTTCTTTTTCCCGGGCTTCCAGTTCGAGTAAAAACGCACCGCAGTTGGTTTGAATTGCCCGTAATTCATCGAGTTCGGTATCGTAGTTATCTGCAATCACTCCTCCTTCACGGAGCACAACGCTGGGATCTGCCTGAATTGCTCGCGTAAGTAATTCCAGTAGTTCATTCTGTGGGGAAAGCAGTGCTTTTAAGTCCCTGATTCGCGGTGTATCAAGGCTGGCGAGAATGTGGATCAGTGAAGGCAAAATTTTCAGGCTGTCGCGCAGGCCTGATAAATCTCTGGGGCGTGCTGTTCTTAGTGCGATACGCGCAGTTATCCGCTCGATATCGACGCAATGCCGCAATGTATCGTGAATGTTTTGATAGGGGGGGCTATCGGTTCCGCTTTGTAAAGCAAGAATGGTATTGTGGCGGTTGGCAATAATCTCCCTATCGCGCAAGGGATGGTGCAACCAGTGTCGCAGTAATCGGCTACCCATACTGCTGGCTGTTGTATCCAGCAAAGACAGGAGGGTGGGAGAGGCTTCGCCACGAAGGGTCTCGCTGATTTCAAGGTTGCGTCGGGTAGCGGCATCCATTGAAACATAAATATTGGTGTTTTCAACTGAAAAGGCGGTGATGTGAGGCAGAGTGGCTCTTTGTGTGTGCAATGAATATTCAAGTAATGCACCGGCGGCCTGCACGGCATTCTGCTTATTTTCACAACCGAACCCTTCCAGACTCAAGGTGGAAAACTGCCGACAAAGCCGTTGATTAGCTGTTTCGTAGTCAAAGTGCCATGGCGGTAATTTTTTCAATGCGCATTTCGTGTTGCTTAGCGCAATATGCTTAAAATCCTCTGGGATCAGGATTTCTGCAGGATTCAGGCGTTCCAATTCGCTGCTAAGCTGTGTTTCGGTAATTTCTGTGCCGCTGAATGCGCCGCTCGCAATATTGAGCCAGGCCAGTCCTATTTTTTCTCCGGAAGGAGCAATCGCGAGCAGAATGTTGTCGCGTTTGTCCTCCATTAGCGCACTGTCTGTCAGCGTGCCGGGGGTGATGATGCGAGCAACCTGGCGTTCTACCGGGCCTTTGCTGGTTGCCGGGTCACCGACTTGTTCACACACAGCCACCGATCTTCCCAGTTTTACCAGTTTGGCAAGGTATTGCTCGGCGGCATGGTAGGGAACGCCTGCCATTTTAATCGGTGTGCCGGCTGAAGAACCTCGGGTTGTCAGGGTGATATCCAGCAGGCGGGAAGCTTCTTCGGCATCTTCAAAAAATAACTCGTAAAAGTCACCCATTCGATAAAACAAAAGCATATCAGGATGTTCCGACTTGATGCGGTGGTACTGCTGCATCATGGGGGTATGGGTGACAGTCATTTTTGAGTATTTACCACTTGAAAATAATAAAGCGCAGGGCTGCGCTATGTTAGCTGGTAATGCTGAGTCAGGCGCAAAGTGGCTACCTGACTCACTACCTGTTATTTGTTAAGTAGATCTTTGGCTATTTCAAGTTTTCAGTCAAATGTGGCGCAAGTATTTGCAATAACTGTGCAAATACTTTTGGATTGCCTGCCACAATATTGCCGCTTTCAATATAGGATTCATTGCCTTGAAAATCACCTACCAATCCGCCAGCTTCTTGAACTAATAAACATCCTGCCGCGATGTCCCACGGTTTGAGGCCAATTTCCCAAAAGCCGTCGAGGCGTCCTGCTGCTGTATAAGCCAGATCCAGAGCTGCAGATCCTGGGCGGCGGACACCTGAGGTTTTCTGCAGCATATCGCGCAGCATGGCCATGTAAGTATCCAAATGGTCAAAATCACGATAAGGAAAGCCTGTTCCTATCAGCGCATCTTTGATGAAAGAGCGTTTGCTGACCCGGATACGGCGGTCATTAAGATAGGCGCCTTTCCCTTTGGATGCCGTGAAAAGGTCGTTTCTGGAAGGGTCATAGATGACAGCCTGAGATAGAACCCCCTTGTGAAGCAAGGCAATGGACACTGCATATTGTTGAAAACCATGTAAAAAATTGGTGGTTCCATCTAAAGGGTCGATGATCCATTGATATTCTGAATCCCCCTGATGTCCGCTTTCTTCTGCTAAAATCGCATGATTTGGGTAGGCATCAAGCAGAATTTCAATGATAGCCTGTTCAGCCGCATCATCGACCTCGCTGACATAGTCATTATTGTTTTTGTGCTTGATTGTGAGCAAGTCAATATCAAGCGAAGCCCGGTTGATGATACTTCCGGCGCGACGGGCGGCTTTCACCGCTATGGTGAGCATTGGGTGCATGTAAACCCTTCAGTTTGAAATATTAAGGAACGAATTTGCGTATTTTAATGGTATTCCGTAAATGAATAAACCCGGCATTTTAGATAATATCCGAATTGTGTTGAGTCATACCAGTCATCCAGGCAATATTGGCGCGGCTGCGAGGGCAATGAAGACCATGGGATTTAATTCATTATATTTAATAAATCCCAAACATTTTCCTGATGGACACGCAAATGCGATGTCTGCAGGTGCGGATGATTTGCTTGTCAATGCAGTTGTATGCACTTCGCTGGATGAAGCGTTGGAGGGCACGACATTGGCGGTAGCGGTGACAGCTCGCCACCGGGATTTGTCTCATGCTGTGTTTACGACAAGACAAGCAGCGCCACAAATTCTTGAAAATGCTGTTAACTGTAAGATTGCGCTCGTTTTTGGCACTGAAATGTCCGGGTTGACGAATGAAGAGGTCAATAAGTGCCAAATGCTGGTCACTATTCCGTCTAATCCTGAATATTCTTCATTGAATTTAGCAGCGGCTGTACAAATATTGACTTATGAATTGCGTATGACGTTGCCAGAAACAGGGCTGGTCGAAGCCAAATCAAGAGAATTGGCTCAATTTGAAGATGTTGAACGATTTTATAATCATCTTGAGCAGGTAATGGTTGAAACCGGATTTCTTGACCCGAACGAGCCGAAACGATTGATGCAACGTATGCGCAGATTATTTGTAAGAGCGCAGCTCGAGAAGGAAGAAGTCAATATACTGCGGGGAATATTGTCAGCAACGCAAAAAGTTGACTAATTTAGTATGGTATTACATACTTTTAAAAAATGTCTGGAATATAATGCATGTTTAAGAAAATCAGGGGCGACATTTCGGTTGTTTTCGATCGCGATCCGGCAGCCAGGTCTACTTGGGAGATCATTACAACTTATCCCGGGATTCATGCCGTCCTGATTCATCGGTTGACTAACAGGTTGTGGAGATGGAACCTGAAGTGGCTGGCACGTTTTATCTCATATATAGGTCGCTGGCTGACTGGCATTGAAATCCATCCCGGAGCAACTATTGGGAGTAGGGTGTTCATCGATCATGGTATGGGTGTTGTGATTGGAGAAACTGCGGAGATTGGTGATGACAGTACCTTGTATCACGGAGTAACGCTGGGCGGCACTTCCTGGAATAAAGGTAAGCGCCATCCTACACTTGGCAAGGGTGTTGTGGTGGGAGCTGGCGCAAAGATACTTGGGCCAATCATGATTGGTGATGGTGCTAAAATCGGGTCTAATGCGGTTGTTGTAAAAGATGTGCCTGCCGGTGCCACAGCAGTAGGCATACCAGCACGTATTCTGGATGGCGATCAAGACAAGGCGCGGGCTGCCAAAGCTGAAAAATTGGGGTTTTCCGCTTATGCCATTAGTGAAGACATGAATGATCCCATTGTTAAAGCGGTGCATGGTTTGATAGACCACAGCGTGACGACAGATCATCGTCTAGAATTGATTCTGGAACAGTTGGAGAAGATGGGGATTCAGATTGAACCGGAGCCGGAATCCGCTGATAAATTTGATCCGAAATACCTGAATAAAATTGTTGACTAAAACAATCGGGTATTATATTATCAATCTCGAATATTAACGTTACGTTTCATCTGGGACGGGTTAAAAATGCGATTGACAACGAAAGGCCGTTTTGCGGTAACAGCGATGATTGACTTGGGTATGCGTCACGGCCAAGGCCCGGTGACCTTGGCAGGTATCAGTGACCGCCAAAAAATATCATTATCCTATTTAGAGCAATTATTTGGCAAGCTGCGTCGCCATGCACTGGTTGATAGTGTTCGTGGCCCAGGTGGAGGTTACTGTCTGGCCAAGAGTATGGATGAAGTATCCGTTGCCGATATTATTCGCGCTGTCGATGAACCGATCGATGCAACGCAATGTGGCGGGCGTGGCAACTGTCGCGATGATGAACAGCAATGCATGACCCATGATCTTTGGATGAATCTGAATGCGCGCATTTTTGACTATCTTACATCGGTAAAACTCTCGCATCTGGTTGAAAGTCAGAATGTCGAAGGTGTCGCTGTTGCAAATGATGGGCGCGGTGGTCATATCGGTAAAGCTGAAGGATTGCTTGTAGCATAGTTGCAGTATGCTGGCTTATCTAGATCACAATGCCACAACGCCACTAGACGAAAAAGTTTTTGAAGCAATGCTGCCATATTTCAGGCAACATTTCGGAAATGCCTCCAGTCGTCATGAATATGGGCGAAATGCGCGAAAGGCAGTAGAAGAGGCGCGTGAGCAAGTAGCTAATGCTGTTGGAGCGCACCCTTCTCAGGTGATATTTACCAGCGGTGGGACTGAAGCCAATAATTTTATGTTGAAGGGCGCATCTGCGTATCTCAAACCTTCCCAGTTGGTTGTAGGCTCAGTTGAACATCCCAGTGTGATGAAACCAGCGCAAGAGTTAGCATGTATGGGCTGGAGTTTGCGAAAAATTGCATCTGATGGTCATGGTTTACTGGATTTAAGTGATGCAGAGCTGGCATTGCAGACACCAACCGGATTGGTCTCAACAATGTTAGTGAATAACGAAACGGGTGTCATACAGAATGTATCAGCAATAGCTGAGCTGGCACGCAAACAGGGTGCATGGATGCATACCGATGCAGTGCAGGCGTTAGGAAAGATTAATGTAAATTTTGCATCGTTGAATGTCCATGCGATGACGCTGTCAGCTCATAAAATATACGGCCCAAAAGGTGCCGCAGCGCTGGTGGTAGATAAGCGACTTGAGTTGAAACCCCTGATCTCAGGGGGTGGGCATGAAAAAGGATTAAGAGCAGGTACTGAAAATGTATCAGCGATTGTGGGTTTTGGAGTGGCTTGCGAGCTAGCTCAAAAAAGGTTGGCTGGTTCATCCGGCATTTTGTTCGCAATGCGCGAAAAACTTGAGAATGGGTTAGCTGGGTTAGGTGCAGTGATATTTGGTCAGGCAACTAATCGGGTGCAGAATACCAGTTATTTTGCGTTTCCCGGCATTGATGGCGAAACGTTGGTAATGGAGTTGGACCGTACTGGATATGCGGTGGCGAGCGGATCTGCCTGTTCCAGCGGAAGCACAGAACCCAGTTCAGTGCTGATGGCTATGCAGGTTGAGCGTGACTTGGCGCGTGGCGCTTTAAGGGTCAGCCTTGGAAAAGACACTGCAGATGCGCAAATTGATGGATTTGTAGTGGCATTGGAAACCGTATTGGCGCGTTTGAGAAAATTATCTGCGATTGCAGTTTAGTATCGTTATTGGCAAATAAGTTATAAGCGGAGAAGGTTATGGTTAAGTTACCAATTTACATGGATTATTCGGCGACAACACCCGTTGATCCACGTGTTGCAACATTGATGATGAAGTACCTGACGGAAGATTTCGGTAATCCTGCAAGTCGTTCCCACGTATTTGGCTGGACTGCTGAAAAAGCAGTTGAGAATGCACGTGACGAAGTGGCCAAGCTGGTCAATGCCGATCCAAAGGAAATCATCTGGACATCTGGTGCAACCGAATCCAATAACCTTGCTATCAAAGGTGCTGCTCATTTTTACAAGGGTAAAGGCAAGCATTTGATCACCATGAAAACAGAGCATAAGGCTGTCATTGATACCATGCGCGAATTAGAACGCGAAGGGTATGAAGTGACCTACCTCGATCCACAACCAAATGGTTTGCTGGACATTGAAAAACTCAAGGCTGCAATTCGCCCTGATACTGTGCTTGTTTCCATTATGCATGTTAACAACGAAATCGGTGTGATTCAGGATATCGCGGCTATCGGTGAAATATGCCGTGAAAAAGGCATCATTTTCCACGTTGATGCAGCTCAGTCCACTGGAAAAGTAGCCATTGATTTGCAAAAGCTGAAAGTAGACCTGATGTCTTTTTCTGCTCATAAAACCTACGGACCAAAAGGAATTGGTGCTTTGTTTGTGCGTCGCAAGCCACGTATTCGCCTTGAAGCGCAAATGCATGGTGGTGGTCACGAAAGAGGTATGCGCTCCGGTACGCTTGCTCCTCACCAGATTGTTGGTATGGGTGAGGCTTTCCGTATTGCCCGCGAAGAAATGGCGACAGAAAATGAACGTATTCGTATGCTGCGCGACAGATTATATAACGGTTTGAAAGACATGGAAGAGGTGTATGTGAATGGCGATATGGAACATCGCGTCCCTCACAACCTGAACATCAGCTTTAATTTTGTCGAGGGCGAGTCCCTGATCATGGCGATCAAGGATTTGGCTGTTTCCAGTGGGTCAGCTTGTACCTCAGCGAGCCTTGAACCTTCATATGTATTGAAAGCGCTGGGCCGTAATGATGAATTGGCGCATAGCTCCATTCGTTTTACCATTGGACGTTTTACGACTGTTGAAGATGTAGATTACGCTATTCAGCTGTTAAAGGATAAAATCGCAAAATTGCGCGAACTGTCGCCGCTTTGGGATATGTTTAAAGAAGGTATTGATTTGAATACCGTGCAGTGGGCAGCTCACTAATTAAAAGTTTACGTAGTAAAACCAGATAACTTGTAAGGAGTAACATCATGGCATACAGCGAAAAAGTATTGGATCATTACGAAAATCCCCGCAACGTGGGTGCTTTTGAAAAAGGTGACGACAGTGTTGGTACTGGCATGGTCGGCGCGCCAGCTTGTGGTGACGTGATGAAGTTGCAGATCAAAGTGAACAAGGACGGCATTATTGAAGATGCCAAGTTCAAAACCTATGGCTGCGGTTCGGCTATTGCATCCAGCTCTTTGGTAACCGAATGGGTCAAGGGGAAAACTCTGGACCAGGCCATGGAGATTAAAAACACCCAGATCGCTGAAGAACTGGCGTTGCCACCGGTAAAGATTCACTGTTCTATTTTAGCGGAAGATGCGATTAAAGCCGCTGTTTCCGACTATAAAACCAAACATGGTTCAGCAGAGTCCGAGCAGGCAGCTGCGAGCTAACCCTTTATTTATTGAAATCCATAAAGAGGCATTGTTATGGCAGTGACATTGACTGAAAGCGCAGCAACCCATGTGAAAAACTTTATTGCCAAGCGTGGTAAAGGTGCTGGGCTGCGTTTGGGCGTTCGTACATCGGGCTGTTCGGGCATGGCTTATAAATTAGAGTTTGCTGATGAGGCAAATGATGATGATTTGCATTTTGAGAGCTATGGCGTAACTGTTCTGGTTGACCCGAAAAGTCTCATTTATCTTGAAGGCACGGAGCTGGACTTTGTGCGCGAAGGACTGAACGAGGGATTCAAGTTCAATAACCCCAATGTAAAAGATGCATGTGGTTGTGGCGAAAGCTTCAACGTTTAACCTTTCAATCATCAGGTTCCGGGTTTAGCTAGTTGTACTGCAATACCCGGAACGGCTAACTGCACAATGAAGTACGATTTCAATAAAAACTTTTTTGAGCTTTTTGGCTTCCAGCCAGCATTCAAGCTTGATCTCAACCAGTTGGATCAAATTTATCGAGATATACAGAGTCAAGTACATCCGGATAAATTTGCCCATTTGGGCGATGCTGAACGCCGGCTATCCATGCAATGGGCAACGCTGACCAATGAAGCGTACCAGACCCTGAAAAAACCTATTAATCGTGCACGTTATTTACTTAATCTCCATCAGGTAGACACTCAGGAAGAAACCAATACGGCTATGCCTGCTGCGTTTCTAATGGAGCAGATGGAGTTGCGTGAAGCGGTTATGGACGCCAAAATGGCGCATGATATAAATGCTCTGGAACAAACCGAAAGTAGTTTAAAAGCGGAAATAAAATCTCTGCATGGCGTACTTGAGAAACAGCTGGATGTAGAGGCAGATTACCCGGGTGCAGCGCAAAATGTGCGTAAGCTGCGCTTTCTGGAAAAACTGATTTCTGAGATCAATGACGCATACGAAACAATGGATTCATAATGGCATTATTGCAAATAGCTGAACCTGGCATGAGCACGGCCCCACACCAGCATCGGCTGGCGATCGGGATAGACCTTGGCACGACCAACTCGCTGGTTGCGACTGTTCGGAATGGTATCAGTGTCGTTATCAACGATGAGAAAGGTCGTCCACTATTACCTTCCGTAGTACGGTATTTTGCGGATGGTCATGTGGACGTCGGTTGCCCCGCACAAGCCAAGCAGAGCGAAGATCCACATAATACAATCGTCTCTGCGAAGCGTTTCATGGGGCGCGGATTAAAAGATCTGCCGGATGTGAGTGATATGCCTTACGGTTTTGTAGATGCGCCAGGTATGGTGCAACTCAAGACGATTGCTGGCGTGAAAAGTCCAGTAGAAGTGTCTGCCGAGATACTGAAAGTAATGCGCGAACGTGCTGAAAAAGCGCTAGGTGGGGAGTTGGTTGGTGCCGTGATTACAGTGCCTGCCTATTTTGATGATGCCCAACGTCAGGCAACGAAAGATGCTGCCAGGCTGGCGGGTTTGAATGTACTTCGCTTATTGAATGAGCCGACTGCCGCAGCTGTTGCCTATGGCCTGGATAATTCGGCTGAAGGTGTGTACGCCGTATTTGATCTGGGGGGCGGTACCTTTGATATCTCCATTTTAAAGCTTTCCCGTGGCGTGTTTGAAGTGTTGGCTACAAATGGCGATTCTGCACTGGGTGGCGATGATTTTGATCATCGCATCTATTGCTGGATTCTGGCAGAAGCCAAACTGTCTGCCTTGAATGCGCACGATACGCGACTGTTGTTGACCAAAGCACGCGAAGCCAAGGAAGGTCTGACGGACTATTCTGAAACACGGATAACAGCGGTGTTGTCGACAGGTGAAACTATTGATTTGGTGTTGACTACGGATCATTTTACGGAAATGACGCAGAGTCTGGTGAATAAAACCTTGATTCCGACCCGTAAGGCGCTGAGAGATGCAGACCTGTCCGTCGATGATATCAAGGGTGTAGTGATGGTGGGCGGTTCAACGCGTATGCCACGAATTCAGCAAGCTGTTGCCGAATTTTTCAGGCAGGAACCACTTAATAATCTGGACCCGGATAAAGTGGTTGCTTTGGGTGCAGCTATTCAAGCGAATGTGCTGGCAGGTAATCGTGCTGATGATGATTGGCTTCTGCTGGATGTGATTCCCTTATCTTTGGGCCTTGAAACCATGGGCGGATTAGCGGAAAAGGTGATTCCTCGAAACTCCACAATTCCTACGGCGCGTGCCCAGGAATTTACGACCTATAAAGATGGTCAGACCGCAATGAGTTTTCATGTGGTGCAGGGTGAGCGAGAGTTGGTAAGTGATTGCCGGTCCTTGGCCAAGTTTGAATTACGCGGCATCCCTCCTATGGTGGCTGGTTCTGCAAAAATCCGGGTGACTTTTCAGGTGGATGCAGATGGTTTGCTAAGCGTTTCTGCCAAGGAACAAAGTTCTGGCGTAGAATCTGCCATTACCGTGAAACCGTCCTACGGTCTGACTGATGATGAAATTACGCGTATGCTCAAGGATTCCTATGTGTATGCAAAAGATGATGTGCATTCCCGTGCATTGCGCGAACAGCAGGTAGAAGGGCGTTCACTGGTGGAAGCAACTGCAAATGCTTTGGCTGAAGATGGTGATACTCTGCTGAATGAAGAAGAGCGCACTACCATATTGGAAGCTTTGGATAAACTACGTGCAGTACTTGACGGTGATAATCATCAGGCTATTAAGCAGGCTGCTGAGGCGCTTAATCATGTTACAACTGACTTTGCTGGACGGCGTATGGATCAAAGCGTCAAAAAAGCGCTGGCAGGCCAGAAAATTGAAGAGATTGCCAACTCCTGATCTGGCGGCGGGATACTGCTGCCACGCGAACAAATTATTTTGATTATTTAAAACTAAAACAGAGTTTATTTATGCCACAATTGATTGTATTGCCCCACGAGGAATTATGTCCGGAAGGAACTGTAATTGAAGCCAAAAAAGGTGAAACCATTTGTGACACATTATTGGCTAATGGGGTGGATATTGAGCATGCATGTGAGAAATCCTGCGCTTGTACAACGTGCCATGTGATTGTCCGGGAAGGATTGGAATCTTTAAATCCTTCTGACGAAAAGGAAGATGATCTGCTGGATAAAGCGTGGGGTCTGGAGCCTAATTCCCGTCTGAGTTGCCAGACAATTGTGGATGGACAGGATTTAGTGATTGAAATCCCTAAATATACGATTAATATGGTAAAAGAAGGCCATTAAGGAGTAATTCCATGAAATGGGTTGATACGCTGGATATTGCCATTGAATTAAGTGAAAAGCATACCGATGTAGATCCGCAATATGTTCGTTTTACAGATTTGCATCGATGGGTAACAGAGTTGGATGGTTTTGATGATGATCCCAATAAATCTAACGAGAAAATTCTGGAAGCGATTCAGTTAGCCTGGATTGATGAGGCAGAATAGATTGTTTCTTCAGGTGATTTCAGAAAAGGGCGCTCCGCAATGGGCGCCCTTTTTATTTGGGTATGTCTGTCAGAAAACCAGGGTGCATGAATTGCGTTAAAACTTAGTTTTTCACTGCCTCCTGGCATGGTAAACTAGCCGCACCAAAGAGGTGGGAATGGCTGAAGATAGCGACTTAGAAAAAACAGAACCTGCGTCGCCCCGACGAATTGAAGAAGCACGTGAAAAGGGTCAGATAGCACGGTCGCGTGAGTTAACTACTTTCGCTGGTTTGCTGGCTTCTGCCGGTGGGCTGATACTCATGGGGCCAACTCTGATAGATCGTCTTTCTGCAGTAATGCGCCATGGACTTACATTGAGCCGAGAAGATATTTTTAATACTACGCTGATGTTAACCCGGCTGCATCAGGCTTCACAAGAAATATTGATTGCATTTCTCCCTTTTTTATTACTGATGGCAGTTGCAGCAGTGGCCTCTTCTATTATGCTTTCAGGCTGGATGTTTTCATTCCAGGCACTGACGCCTGATATTAAACGTCTCAATCTCTTCAAAGGGATGGCGCGGATGTTTTCTTCGCACAGTCTGGTTGAACTCGCGAAGGCTGTTGCTAAATCTGCATTGATAGGGGGAGTGGGAGCATGGTTTATCTGGCACAATGTCGATGTTATGTTAAGTTTGCTGACTATTCCGTTGGACGAAGGGATGGGGCAGGTCATTCGCTTAATGGGCAATACACTGCTCTTTGTTTCCGGATCGATGATTTTGATCGTGGCGATAGATGTGCCCTTCCAGCTTTGGGAACACAGTAAAAAACTGAAAATGACCAAGGAGGAAGTACGCAAGGAAGCCAAGGAATCTGAGGGTGATCCTCAGCTCAAAGCAAGAATTCGCAGCATGCAGCGTGAAATGGCGCGTAGACGCATGATGTCAGAAGTGCCGAAGGCGGATGTAATTGTTACTAACCCGACACATTATGCTGTTGCATTGCGTTATCAAGATAAGGCTATGAGTGCGCCACAGGTGGTCGCAAAAGGTGCGCATCTTTTAGCCGAAAGGATTATTGAACTGGGTAAAGAAAATCGGATTCCTATCTTGCGCACACCACCTTTGGCGCGTGCATTATATCGACATGCCGAAATGGGTGAAGAAATTCCTTCTGAATTGTATACGGCTGTTGCAGAAGTGCTGGCCTATATTTACCAGCTTCGTCAATACGATACGCGTGGAGGTGCAATCCCTCAAGCGCCAGGTGATTTGCCTGTTCCGGAAAACCTTGATCCGGGAACTGAAGAATGAATGCGAGAGTTGAAGATCAATCAGTTCTTGGCAGAATGAATCTGACCAAGCTGGCAGGGCCGGTTCTCATCATCATGATTCTCGCAATGATGATACTGCCGCTCCCCCCATTTTTGCTGGATTTGCTGTTTACTTTCAACATTGCGATGGCAATGATAGTGCTGTTGGTCAGTCTGTACACCAAAAAGCCCCTGGAGTTTTCTGTATTTCCCACAGTGTTGCTGGTCACCACGTTATTGAGACTTTCTCTTAACGTTGCATCCACTCGTGTTGTGTTGTTGGAAGGGCACACCGGGCCGGATGCCGCAGGAAAAGTTATTGAGGCATTTGGACACTTTCTGGTGGGCGGGAATTATACCGTCGGTCTGGTGGTATTTATTATTTTGGTCGTCATTAACTTTGTCGTGATCACCAAAGGTGCCGGCCGTATTGCTGAAGTGAGCGCGCGTTTCACTTTGGATGCCATGCCGGGCAAACAGATGGCGATTGATGCCGATCTTAATGCCGGCCTGATTGCTGAAGATGAAGCCAGAAAAAGGCGCTCAGAAATTTCTCAGGAAGCAGACTTCTTTGGTTCCATGGATGGTGCGAGCAAGTTTGTTCGTGGTGACGCGATTGCCGGCATCATGATTCTCTTGATTAATATTGTGGGTGGTTTGGCAGTCGGTATTTTTCAACATGACCTGGATATAAACACCGCCTTAACCAACTATACACTTTTGGCAATTGGTGATGGTCTGGTAGCACAAATTCCCGCGTTGATAATTTCTACCGCGGCTGGTTTGGTTGTCAGTCGAGTGGCGACTGATGAAGATCTGAGTCAGCAATTGTTAGGTCAATTATTCAAAAAGTCTCAGGTGCTGTATGTAACAGCCGCTATTTTGTTCATGATGGGTTTGATTCCCGGTATGCCGCACTTTGCCTTTTTCTTGATCGCGGCAATTTTGAGTGGCTCAGCTTATATGCTCGACAGGCAGGTGGAAGTTGTAGAAGAAACACCCGTTATGGTGCCCCCATCCAGCACGGAGCCCATTGAAGTCAGTTGGGATGATGTGTTGCCTGTAGATGTGTTAGGACTTGAAGTAGGTTATCGCCTTATTCCCTTGGTAGACAAGACACAGGATGGTGAATTGTTGCGCAGGATCAGGGGTATTCGTAAAAAATTCGCGCAAGAGATGGGTTTTCTGGTGCCAGCAGTGCATATCCGAGATAATCTGGAGCTACGCCCCAATGCTTATCGTATTACCCTTAAAGGCGTTGAAGTGGGTCAAGGCGAGGCGTATGGCGGCATGTTTCTGGCTATTAACCCAGGCCGAGTACTGGGTGCATTGCCAGGCACTGTCACTAAAGATCCGACATTTGGCCTTGAAGCGGTTTGGATAGAGGCCGGTTTGCGTGAACAGGCGCAAACTTTTGGGTATACTGTAGTGGATGCAAGTACAGTAGTAGCGACACACCTGAGCAACCTGATTCAGAGCCATGCTGCTGAATTGCTGGGCAGGGAAGAAACGCAGCAGTTGCTGGATCATCTTTCCAAAGAGTTTCCAAAATTGGTGGAAGAGGTGGTTCCCAAGGTTGTGCCGCTGGGCGTATTGCAGAAAGTATTGCAGAATCTGATGGATGAAGGGGTGCATATACGCGATATGCGTTCCATAATCGATGTGATGGCTGAATATGGTCCGCGTACACAAGATGCAGAGGAATTGACGGCAGCGGTACGCACCAGGCTTGGTCGTGCTATCATTCATCAAATTTATCCAGGTGTAAACGAATTGCAGGTGATAACGCTGGAGCCCACGCTAGAAAATATTCTGATGCAAGCGACCCAAACCAAGGGAGTGGAGGGTGCCGGACTCGAACCGGGCTTGGCCGAGAATCTTCTGCAGCAGGCAGATGTGACGGTGCAGCGTCAGGAACAACTTGGATTGCCAGCGGTATTGCTGGTGCCTGCTCCATTAAGAACACTATTATCCCGTTTCCTTCGACGTTCTATTCCCCAGTTAAAAGTAATTTCTCATGCCGAAGTACCCGAAACCAAGTCGATTAGAGTGACCGCCGTTATCGGGGGCAGGGCTTAATGATTAAAAAGTTTCACGCCAGTACTACTCGGGAAGCTTTGCGGCAGGTGCGGGATGCATTAGGGCCAAACGCAATTATTCTCTCTAATCGTCAGGTTGGGGGGGGCGTGGAAATCATGGCGGTTGCTGATATGGATGTGGCGTCACTGTCCAACCATCCCGGCATGGCATCTCCTGCTTCCGGCATTCAGATGCCACTGAACCCTGCGCCACAAAGTGTTCAACATGAGATATTTGCAGAGCACATTCGACCGACGGTTTCTCCAACTCCTGCCCGTGCCCCTGTTTCCAACCAACAGCCGGCACCTGAACCTACCCCTTCGCCTGCAACACCAGCGGCAGATAAGAATCAGGAAGTCAATTCCGAAATAGTGAAGGAAATCCGTTTTCTGCGAGGGATGCTGGAAGGTCAGTTAGCCGGGTTGGCGTGGTCAGATTTGCAAAGACGCGAACCGGCCAAAGTTGAAATCCTGCGCCAGATGCTGACAGTCGGATTCAGCCCGACGCTTTCCCGGCAGTTGCTCGATAATATGCCCGCTGGTTATGATTTTGATAAAGGGCTGAAATGGATAAAGACTGCTCTGGTACATAATCTGCATGCGGTTGGGTCAGGGCAGGACATTATAGAAAAAGGGGGTATTTATGCCTTGGTAGGGCCTACTGGAGTAGGGAAAACCACGACAGTGGCCAAGCTGGCAGCGCGTTGCACCCTGAGACATGGGCCGAATAGCCTTGCTTTGATTACGACAGACAGCTATCGGATTGGCGCCCATGACCAGTTGCGCATATACGGGCGTATTCTTGGTGTCCCAGTCTATGCCGTTAAAGACGAAGCCGATTTGCAGCTGACTCTAGCTGACTTGCAAAATCGTCATCTGGTATTGATCGACACGGTTGGTATGAGTCAACGTGATCGCAGGCTGGCTCAGCAAATTTCTTTATTGTGCGGTAAAGGGCGCGATGTAAAACGTTTGTTGCTTGTGAGTGCTACTTCTCAAGGTAATACTCTGGAAGACGTCGTGCGTGCCTATCAGGGTGAAGGGATGGCTGGATGTATTTTAACCAAGGTGGATGAAGCACTTAGCCTTGGTAGTGCTCTGGATGTAGTAACGCGTCATAAGCTAACCCTGCACTTTGTGACAAATGGCCAGCGTGTACCGGAGGATCTACATCTTGCTAATCCGCTTTATCTTATTGATCGTGCACTTAAAGCGGGTAAAGACGATTCTCCTTTTTCCATGAATGAGCTCGATTGCCCTCTGGTTATGGCTGGTGGGGCGAATGCAACAGAAGAAAAGCCAGGTTTTGCTCGCGATACAGGAAAATCAGGTGAGGGAGCATACCGTGGATGACACGTTACATGATCAGGCAGAAGGTTTAAGGCGCCTGCTTGCTCAGGACGTAGCGCGGATTGTTACCATCGCCAGTGGTCGTAACGGAGTGGGGAAAACGGGCATAGTGCTGAATCTTGCCGTTTCGCTTGCCAGACGGGGTAGAAATGTATTGGTTCTGGACGAAAATGCGGGAAAGACAAACCTGTCTCGCTTGTTAGGCCTGGAGCCACAATATGATTTGCTGCATGTATTGCGTCGTGAAAAAACCATGGAGCAGATTATTCTGCGTGGTCCAGAAGGAATAGGCATTGTGCCAGCTGCGCAGGGTGTCAAAGCACTGGCAGAATTGGATGCAGGAAGTGGGGAAAGACTAGTAGAGTCTTTTCGTCAACTTCCACAACCGGTAGATGTGGTATTAATGGATGCAGTAGCAGGCATTGAGCGTAATGTACTTTCACTCAGTCTGGCAGCGCAAGAAGTGGTAGTTGTGGTTTCTAATCAACCTGCCTCTATTACGGATGCCTATGCATTGATTAAAGTATTGAGCCAAGATTATGCGAAACAAAAATTTCGTATTCTGATTAATACGGTTTCAGCTGAAGCAGCACAGGCAATATTTGATAATATGGCACAGGCTGCCGGTCGTTTTCTGGATGTTTCTCTCGATTATATGGGCTATGTTCCGCTTGATGATAAACTGAAACAATCATCCCGTATGCATCGGCCCGTGGTGGATGCTTTTCCTTCGGCACCATCAGCGGTTGCATTCCGGCAATTGACCGAAATGCTGGAGCAGTGGCCTTACCCAACAGCGGACAATGGGCGCCTGGATGTATTTATGCAACGCCTCATTCAAAGTAGCCGTATTACCGGTAATTTACATAATACCCGCATGACATGAGATTGTTATGAGTGAAATCGCATCAGGTTTTGATAAAACACAGATAGTTGCTGAATTCGCACCAATGGTGAAACGCGTTGCCTATCATCTTATGGCAAGATTGCCGGCCAGTGTGCACGTAGATGATCTGATTCAGGTTGGATTGATCGGTCTTCTGGAAGCCGTCGAAAATTATGATGGTGATCGTGGCGCACAGTTTGAAACCTATGCAGTGCAACGCGTCAGAGGTTCCATGCTGGATGAATTAAGGCAGGCTGACTGGTTGCCGCGCACTATGCGTAAAAAATTGCGTACGATTGAAACGGCGATCAATAAATTGCAACAACGTCTTGGCCGGCAACCAAATGAAGAAGAACTGGCACAAGAAATTGATGTGCCGCTGGCAGAGTATCAGGATATGTTGCAGGATGCCCGGGGCTATCAACTGCTGCATTATGAAGATTTTCAAGGGTCTGAAGATGGCGATTTTTTTGAAAGCTATGCTGAAGGCGGTGCGCCAAACCCCCTGGAAATCATGGAAGATGACCGTTTTCGCCATGTTTTGACAGAAAGTATTGAAAATCTGCCTGAACGCGAAAAACTGGTAATGGGCTTGTATTATGATCAGGAGTTAAACCTAAAGGAAATTGGCGAGGTATTGGGTGTCAGTGAATCCAGGGTTTGCCAGTTACATAGCCAGGCTGTTGCCAGGCTCAGAGGCCGTCTAAAAGAATGGCGCGATTAATCCACGCTGTAAAGAAAATGGAAAGTGTGTCGTTATAGCTCACTTATGCCCCAAAAACCTTGCTTGAATGGTTGCTGAACTTTTTCCCTGATATGTTGAAAATGAATAATGCCAGAGGATGCCTAAGCTTGCCTACCCGTTTATTTAACTTACAATACAAAGCAGGGAATTGCTGATGGATCGGGTTAGTATCTTCGGTATTGTCATCTCTTTTGTAGCCATTCTGGGTGGGCAGTTGCTGGAAGGTGGAAACGTTCACTCGCTTGTCCAGTTTACTGCTTTTATCATAGTGATGGGCGGCACGATTGGTGCGGTCATGTTGCAGAGTTCGATGCCAGTGTTTTTTCTCGGGTTGAAAATGCTGAAATGGGTTTTTCGTCCCCCTGAAAAAGAGCCTCAGGTTTTAATTGATCAGATTGTCCAATGGAGCAACGTTTCTCGTAAGGGTGGCTTGTTGGCACTTGAACCCATGATTGAATCGGTAGATGAACCATTTATTCGGAAAGGCTTGCAAATGCTGGTGGATGGAGCAGAACCGGGAACGCTTCGTGAGTCCATGGAGCTTGAAATAGATGCCTATGAAGAACACTATCGCGCAGCGGCGAAAATTTGGGAGGCCGCAGGGGGGTATGCGCCGACCATCGGTATTTTGGGCGCCGTGATGGGCTTGATACATGTGATGGAAAATCTTTCAGATCCATCCAAGCTGGGTGGCGGTATTGCTGTAGCTTTTGTAGCGACTATTTATGGCGTGGGTTCAGCTAATCTGTTTTTTTTACCAATAGCAAATAAACTGAAATCATTGGTTTCCCATGAAGTCATGATGAAATCGATGTTAATTGATGGTTTGGTCTCTATTTCCAATGGCGAGAATCCTCGCATGATAGAAACCAAACTTCGGGGATATTGGGTTTAGCTGCTTGAAGCTGCCTATTCTACAAATAGTAGTGAGCGTTTCAGAACAGACTGCCTGGAGCCGGCGTTATGGCGCGCAAACATAAACAGGAAGAACATGAAAATCATGAACGTTGGCTGGTTTCCTATGCCGACTTTATCACGTTGCTGTTTGCATTCTTTGTGGTCATGTATTCTATTTCCCAAGTCAATGAAGGTAAGTATCGTGTGTTGAGCGATTCCCTCGTGAATGCGTTTAAAACACAATCGCGAGCAGATATGCCTGTTCCAACAGGTACGCAAAGTGGTGCTGCAAAAAGAAATCAGCCGTCGCAAGTTTTACCCATCAAGAGAACGCCGGTGCAGGACCAGAAACGCAAACAGCAAGAAGCTAAAATGAAAAGCATTGCAAAGGATATCCTGAAGGTTCTGGAACCCTTAGTGAAAGGGGGGAAGGTGAGAGTGACGCAGAGTAGTCGCGGTGTGGCAATTGAGATTAACGCTAGTCTTCTTTTTGAGTCAGGGATGGCCTTGCTGGAGCCTGACTCTACCAATGCATTAACCGCAGTTGGGCATGTTCTGGCCGGGGTAAATAATAATATTCAGGTAGAGGGCTATAGTGATAATTCTCCAATCAGTACACCCCAGTATCCATCGAATTGGGAATTGTCATCCGCTCGTTCCAGTAGCGTTGTACGCGTTTTTACTGCCAGTGGTGTTTCGCCCGAAAGATTAGTGGCGATTGGTTATGGTGAAAACAAGCCAGTTGATACCAATGATACAGCTGAAGGGCGGTCCAGAAATCGGAGAGTGACAGTGATGATTCTTTCGGATGTTCAGGAAGGGGTAACTGAAATTCCACTCGGTACTCAGTAATTAGCCTGAACAGGGTATGCTGATCTAAAGATTAACCCTTGCCTAACGGGCGGCCAGTCCCTGTGGAATGCGTTTTACCATCAGGCCCATATAGCGTGGCTTGGTTTGCTGCAGATTGTAGTGCTGTCAGAGCTTGCTGATTATGACTAAGTTTTGTCTCAATCATGATGCCATTTGTTTCATTCAACTGCTGTGCTTTTTTTGCTAACTCAATTAGCTTCCCCCAATATTTGGATATATCACCATCCGGATCAGGTAAATTTCCCATTTTAATGAGAATTTCCATTCCATTCTGATCGGGGAGTAAATTTTGTCCGGCAAGAAATCGATTACGAATTTCTGCAAGCTGGGATAAAAGCACAACTTTTTCTGATTTTAGCTTTGAAATTGAGAGTAGTTGATCAATTTCGTTATTATTTAACACTTCCTGTTCTGTTTTGAGAATTTCGCAAAATGCAGCAAAATTCTCAATTTCTGCCTTGATGTTGGCGACTAATTGAGAAGTGGTGCTGATATTGCCGCTTGTTGCCAAAATTATACCTTCTGGTTAAAAACCAGATCTTTAACAGAATTAAGCAGTTTGTCTGCAACCACTTCAGGATTGATTTTGAAACGCCCTTCGGTAATTGCTTGCTTAATGGCATTTACCCTGGCGGTATCTACTACGCTAACAGCAGACAAACTGCTTTCCAAAGCCTGTAGCTGGGATGACAGCGATGTGATGCTAACACTGTCGGCAGCGGGTTTGGAGGAAGGCGCAGGTGTACTGCTTACCCGATTTTGCTGACCCTTGCTCTCATTAATTTTGAGGCCGGAGGCTGTTGTAACTGTATGATCGATCTTCAAGGTTATTACCTCTATCAACTTATAAAACCATTTAAAATATGAGTTGTAACTAAGGTTGGTGACAATAAAACAACCCTCATGACGAGGATATCGACTAATAGCCGAATAACTTTAGGTTTATTTTATGTCGCTTAATTAACAAGTGTTTCTCATGAAATTATAGCAATATCATGGGCAATAATATATGCAAAAAGCGATTGTTTCGGTTAGCGTCTTGAGTGGAACGAATTTTAGAATTGAACTTCTACCGTTCCTTCAGGGGTGACCGTTCCACTAATAATTTGACCGGATGATGTGCGTACCGAAATTATCTGGTCTGCACTTGCACTGGACAATGCTTTTCCTTCAGAGCTGACAGTAAATCCGGAACCCTTGGTGATGATTTTTACGATTTGACCTTGCTTTACTGCAATTGGGGCGCGTAGCATTTCAATACGCAGGATATTTCCAGCCGGTACACTGCTGGTGACGGTTTTGCCAATGGCCTGTTCAGGCTGAGTTATGACGCTTGATGGTAATTGTGTTAAATCTGCGTTTTGTCTAGTGAGGTCATCCGGTCCAATTGTCGCGCCACGGGATAATGGGCGTGCACTGACCACAACCTCTCCTGTGACTTTGACATTGACAGGTACATAGATTGACCAGGATGAAGGCTGCTCGCAACGAATGCCTACAGTACTGTTTCCCCAAAGTCTGCCGCCAGAAATATTAAATGCTTCCAGTTTCAGGCATTGTGGTAGTTGTAATCGAGGGTCAATAGTACCGATGGATGTTTCAACTTTGCCTGGCAATTCAGTTGTTTGAGATTTAATGTATTGATCAATCGTATTGCGCATTTCATTAATGTCTTGCCAGGCTGCCAAAGCAGAGTGTGGTACTAAAAAGCAGAATAGTAAGAGCAGACGAATGCGTAACATGAAAAATTCCAGATGATTGGGAAGGATGCGCGATTGTGGCAACATCCTTTCGGATGATATGATATTCAATGGAAAATTACAAAAATAAGGCCTATTCTATGTTTATTTTTGTTTTAGATTACTTTCAATAAAATCCTATGCAAAAGCTCACTAACCCTACAGATATCGCGCGTGAAACGTTGAAACTCTTGACGACTCGTCGATTGGTTCCTACACCTGATAACTATCAAAAGCTTTATCAAGAAATTTCTGGTGCTGGAGGGGATGTAGCTACTGGTATAGAGCCTGCTCTTCAGAAAATCTTTAAAGATGTCGTCAAAAACGCGCCGGGGCTTAAACAGCCAGTGCATTTGCTGGAAAAGGCATTTTCTGAAAAAAACTGGGTAGAATTTGAGCATGCTTTCTCAGCGCTGGCTAGCGGTACAGGTGTAGCAGGTTCAGCAAAAGGTTCCTGGGGAACTTTGATCAAAGAGTTGCTCAAACAATGGGAACTGAAACATAGCGGTATTACTTCAAAACGAAAACGTGAAGGTGTTGACCGCGTACTGGCTAATTTCTCTGCCGATTCTGCAGCGCTTCAGGAAAAACTGGGTGCTTTGGTTCGATCCTGGTCAGAAATGCCCAAGCAATCTGGCATTGAGATGGATGATAGTTTGGCTGATGCAGAGGTTGGCAAACCCGAATCTAAGACGATTGAGTCTAAGAGTGAAGTGCCCAGGCAATCCAGAAGTGAAGATCAATTGGCAGGCATCATTAAAGGGGATGCAAAGTCATACCTTCAAGAATTGTTGGTGCAGTCACTGGAGTTAGGTGTGATGCCACGTTTGTCGCATTTTCCTGAACTGATGGGCGAGGCTGGTAAATTAGCAAAACAGGCCAGAGAAGCTAGGGATGAGCTTGCATTTCAAGGGCTTGCAAAGGATTTGAAACAATTCTGGTTTAAGCTGGAAGTAAGGGGTGAGAGCGATTCTGAAGTGCTGGCTGGCATAATGAGCTTATTGCGTTTGCTAGTGGATAATGTAGGCGAGTTGGTCATTGATGACCAATGGTTGCATGGGCAAGTCGCGGTGATTCAGGAGATTATTGCTCAGCCTTTGGATACTCGCTCGCTGTTTGATGCTGAGAGAAGTTTTAAGGAAGTGATATACAAGCAAAGCGCATTGAAGCATAGCTTGAATGACGCAAAAACTACCCTGAAAAACATGCTGACTACCTTTGTAGATCGATTGGGTGAACTGTCTGAAAGTACTGACGGATATCATTCGAAGATTGAAGGTTACTCAACCAAAATCAGTCAGACAGAGGATATTCTGCAACTGAATAAAATTCTGGAAGAGTTGCTGGCAGATACTAAAGGCATGCAGTTAGATGTAATGCGTTCGCGAGATGAGTTGATAGAAGCGCGGAAGCAGGTTGAATCAGCTGAGCAGAAAATTATTAAGCTGGAAGTTGAGTTGGATGAGGTGAGTGAACTGGTGCGCGAAGACCAGTTAACAGGCACTTTGAACCGCCGGGGTATGGACGACGCGTTCGAGCGAGAGATAGCAAGGTCTGATCGCGTAAAGTCTAGCTTATCTGTAGCGGTTCTGGACGTGGATCATTTTAAGCGATTAAACGACTCTCTCGGTCATCAGGCTGGGGATGAGGCTTTGATTCACCTGGTGCGCGTTGTAAAAGAGGCTTTGCGGCCGATGGATACGATTGCACGGTATGGTGGGGAAGAGTTTGTCATTATATTGCCCGATACGCCCGTTGAAGAAGCCGTTAAGGTGATGACACGGGTTCAACGAGAATTAACCAAAAAGTTTTTCTTGCACAAGAACGAACGTGTGCTCATCACGTTTAGTGCCGGTATTGCCGAACGTCTTCCTGATGAAGGTGTTGAGTCTTTGATTGGTCGGGCGGATAAGGCGGTATATGTTGCCAAGGAAGCGGGTCGAAACAGAGTGGAAGTGGCGTAACCGTTTCTGAGCTATATCAATTTTGAATCCTATTTTTTAAGTCGTTCTCTGCAATAAACATCCCTTCGTTGTTCCAATGCAATTCTTGCCGTATGGGCGGCAAGAATTGCCGCATTATTTTTTCTCTTCGAATAATTCAAGCATTAAGTCATTCAGTTTCGCAATAAACCGACTTGGCATGTTTCATGCTTGTGTCTTTATCAAGTAACTAATTTGGAGTTTGCTTGCGATGATGAAAGGAATGAGCTCAGTTAATAATTTTTTTGAGGATGCGTTGAATCTGCGCGCCCATCGTCAACAAATGCTGGCCTCAAATATTGCTAATGCGGATACCCCTAATTACAAAGCAGTCGATGTAGATTTCGCAAGTGTGTTGAAAGGTGCCCAATCAGCACGGGGTGTATTGCCCATGGATACATCAGCATCCGCCCATATTAAAGGCCACGCTGGTGGGCCTCTGAATGCCGCTGAAATGTACAGAGTGCCTTCACAAGCCAGTATTGACGGCAATACTGTAGATACAAATGTGGAAATGGCGCAATTTACTGACAATGCCATTCATTACCAGGCTGTCCTCAGTTTTCTGAATGCTGAAGTTCAGATGAGAAAGTCTGCAATTCAAGGTCAATAACTATGTCAATGTTTAATGTCTTTAGCATTGCGGGTTCCGCGTTAACTGCGCAGTCACAAAGGCTGAATGTGGTGGCGAGTAATCTGGCCAATGCAGATAGTGCAACAAGTTCCACAGGTCAGCCCTATCGCGCTAAACAAGTGGTTTTTTCAGCAGTGCCACTTCAGGCTGCCGGCGCAACGGGTGTCAAAGTGACTTCGGTTATTGAAGATCCCTCTCCGATGAAACAGGTATATGACCCGAAAAATCCTTTGGCGGATTCAAAAGGTTATGTATCTATGCCGAATGTAAATGTTGTGGAAGAAATGGTGAATATGATTTCCGCATCCCGTTCGTATCAAACCAACGTGGATATGATGAATACAGCCAAGACGTTACTGCTTAAGACATTGGCTTTAGGGCAGTAACAGGTTAAAGGAGAAATAAAATGAGCACAGTTCAGGATGCGACAAGCGCTAGTCAGTTGTTTGGCGTGAATAATACCAGCGCTGTCACCAAATCGGCTGTAGATGATGGTCAGACTCGGTTTTTGAAATTACTTGTCACGCAAATGCAAAACCAGGATCCGTTAAATCCGCTGGATAATGCGCAGGTTACCTCTCAATTGGCACAACTTAGTACGGTTGATGGTATCAATAAGCTTAATGCTACGGTGCAAGCACTGTCTGCCTCCTATGCGCAAGGTCAAACCTTGCAAGCAGCTTCGTTGATTGGTAGAGGTGTTTTGGCGCCTGGCTCATCGCTCGCGTTGCAAAGTGGCATGGCAATTGGTGGGATTGATTTAAGTCAACCAGCAGACAGTGTTGTCGTGACTGTGAACGATCTTGCTGGTAATGCGCAGCAGAGTATTGATTTGGGTCCACAAAACGCAGGTGTAGTTGCTTTTCAATGGGATGGTGTTAAGAGTGATGGGTCAACTGCTGCAGATGGTGCTTATGCCTTTAGCGTTAAAGCCGTGCAGAAAGGTGTTAGTGTTGTGGCGGATCAACTGGCTTATGGTCAGGTTGGCAGCGTTACATTGGGTGCACTGGGCACGGCACTGAACACTACGGGTTTAGGGACTGTTGCATTATCGCTGATCAAACAAATACTATAGAAATCAGGAGACAGATATGGGCTTCCAACAAGGATTGAGCGGGTTAAATGCGGCTTCCAAGAATCTGGATACGATTGGTAATAACGTATCGAATTCTGGAACGGTGGGTTTTAAGGCTTCCCAAGCGCAGTTTGCAGACGTGTATGCAAATTCTCTGACAGGTGCTGGTGGTTTGCAAATTGGTATTGGTACGCAGGTGTCATCCGTTGTGCAGCAATTTACTCAGGGTAATGTAACCACTAGCAACAACCCACTGGATCTTGCAATAAATGGAAAAGGGTTTTACCGGATAAGTGATAACGGTACGATTGCGTATGCTCGAAACGGTCAGTTTCAGTTGGATAAAGATGGTTTCATTGTTACTTCTTCAGGAAAGAACCTGACAGGCTATGCTGCTAATGCTGCGGGTGTTATTACCCCTGGATCGATAACCAATATGCAGGTGACAACGGCAAATCTTCCGCCGTCAGTGACTACCACTGCAAATATTGGCGTGAATCTGGATTCGCGCGCTTCAGTTGTTACGGCCACGCCCTTCGACCCCACGGTAACAACGTCTTACACTACGTCAACTGCTATGACAGTTTATGATGCTTTGGGGAATGCGCAAACGCTGGGTGTCTATTTTGCAAAAACTGCTGCAAACACATGGGATGTATATGGCACCGTGACGAACCCGGCTGGCGATGTCACTATATTGAATGCCACGCCTGCTACAACGCCAACAGGGACGCCAACAGCGGTTACCAGTTTGGGTACGCTAACCTTTAGTGCAAGTACCGGCGCGCTGGCTTCATCTACGGTGACGTTGCCTGCAATTACATCTACCATGCTGGGGACAGGAGCAACTGCGATTGCATCGTTTTTACCAAGCTTTACTGGTTCAACACAATATGGAAGTTCGTTTGGTGTCAGTGCGTTAACTCAAAATGGTTATGCTTCAGGACGAACAACAGGCTTTGGAATTGACGCTGACGGCATTTTGCAGGCTCGGTATTCAAACGGTCAGTCACTCAATCTCGGGCAAGTAGTGCTGGCAGATTTTAAAAATCCGCAGGGATTGCAGCCGCTGGGTAATAACCTTTGGGCGGAAACGGCAGCTTCAGGTCAGCCAATTCCAGGTGCGCCGGGTACATCGAGCTTAGGGGTGTTGCAGTCGTCAGCTGTAGAAGATTCAAATGTGGATCTGACTCAGGAATTGGTAAACATGATTACAGCCCAACGTTCATATCAGGCCAATGCGCAAACTATTAAAACGCAGGATCAGGTTCTGCAGACATTGGTGAACTTGAGATAACTGAAGGATTGAGAGGGTAATCAAATGGATCGCATGATCTATATTGCAATGACAGGCGCTAACCATACGTTAGGGCAGCAGGCTACGGTAGCCCATAACCTTGCCAATGTAACGACAACCGGTTTCAAGGCAGAGTTAAATGCTTTCCGTGCGTTGCCTGTATATGGAGAGGGGCTGCCTACTCGGACTTTTGTAGTGGATTCCACAACTGGCGCCGATTTTACGCCTGGTGTGATCCAGCAAACCGGGCGTGATCTGGACATGGCGGTTCACGGTAAGGGCTGGATTGCAGTGCAGGCTTCTGATGGTAGTGAGGCGTATACCCGCAATGGCAGTTTGCAGATCAGTCCCAATGGTGTGTTGCAAACACGCGACGGCCAAAATGTATTGGGCGATTCTGGTCCAATCTCTATCCCGCCTGATTCTGAAATTACTGTAGGTAAAGATGGAACTGTCTCCACAGTGCCGATTGGGCAGGCTGCTTCAGGAGCCATTGTTGGCCGGATTAAACTGGTTAACCCGTCTGAGATTAATATCGTTAAGTCGGGCGACGGTCTGTTTCGACTTAGGGACGGTACGATAGCACCAGCAGATGCCAATGTGAATTTGGCTGGAGGGGCGTTGGAAGGCAGTAATGTAAATGCTGCAGAAATATTGGTAAATATGATTAACTTGGCCAGACAGTTTGATATGCAAACAAAACTGATACAAACAGCGGCAAGTAATGCGCAATCAAGCAGCCAGATTCTGAGCCTTACCGCATAACGCGGAAAGTCGATTTTAAGATAAAAAAGGAAAATCATGATTCGCTCATTATGGATTGCCAAAACCGGACTGGAAGCCCAGCAGTTGCAGATGGATGTCATATCCAACAACCTTGCAAACGTGAGTACAAACGGTTTCAAACGGGCGCGAGGCGTTTTTGAAGATTTGCTCTATCAGACATTGCGTCAGCCGGGTGCGCAATCCTCTCAGCAAACGCAATTGCCATCTGGTCTTCAGGTAGGTACGGGGGTTCGGCCGGTAGCGACAGAAAGAATTTTTACTCAGGGAAATCTTCAGCAAACAGGCAACACGCTGGATATTGCTATCAGCGGTAAGGGATTCTTTCAGATTTTGCAGCCGGATGGTACTACTGCTTATACGCGTGATGGTTCTTTTCAGGTGGATAGTCAGGGGCAAGTTGTAACAGCCAGCGGTTATCAACTGCAGCCGGCTATTACAGTTCCCGCTGATGCCATTACCGTAACAGTCGCCCGGGATGGTACAGTATCTGTATTGCAGCCTGGCAGTGCTAACCCTTCTCAAGTGGGTAGTTTGCAACTGGCAAGTTTTATCAATCCGGCTGGTTTGCAAAGCCAGGGTGAAAATTTGTACGTTGAAACCTCTGCATCGGGTGCGCCCAGTGCTAATGCACCTGGCGCAAATGGTTTGGGTGTCCTGAATCAGGGGATGGTGGAAACTTCTAACGTCAATGTGGCTGAAGAGTTGGTTAACATGATTCAGACACAGCGTGCTTTCGAGATTAATTCTAAAGCAATCACTACTTCTGATCAGATGCTTCAGAAACTGGTTCAGATGACATAAAAACTGGCATTAATCTTGCTTTAAATTAAAGTGTGTTCCAGTTAAAAGTGGTGGAAGTGAATATGCTGAAAAACGTAAGCAAGATTTTATTATCCGGATGCCTGGGAATGCTCGTGTTATCTGGATGTGCCATGGTTCCACCAACAAATGTTCATCAGCCGATGAGCGCCAGACCGCAGCCGATGCCTGAAAAAGCAGCGGCAAACGGTGGTATCTATAAGGCAGAAACTGCCAGGTTGACACTTTTTGAGGACAGACGAGCGCGCTTTGTCGGCGATACCTTGAATATACTCATTGAAGAAAAAACCAACGCGACTAAAAAATCCAGTAGTTCAGCCAGTCGAACTGGCAGTGCCAGTGCCTCAGTGCCCACCATATTTGGCTTGCCTGGCAAAACTTTCCAGGGTACTGCGCTAGATGGTTCATCTTCGAATACTTTTGCTGGTAAAGGGGATAGCGGCAGCAATAACTTGTTCACGGGCAATATTGCCGTAACAGTGATTGAAGTGCTTGCCAATGGCAATTTGCTTGTGAGTGGTGAAAAACAAGTGGCGATTGATCAGGGGACTGAATACATACGTTTCTCTGGTATTGTCAATCCAACTACTATCAATGGAAGTAATGCGGTATCTTCAACCAAAGTGGCTGATGCAAGAATCGAATACAAGGGTACGGGGTATATTGATGAAGCGCAGACCATGGGCTGGCTGGCTAGATTTTTCCTGACAGTGCTACCTTTCTGAGCAGGGCTTAGAGGAAATATAATGATGTTAAAAATGAAAAAAATGCGCTGGATATTACTGGTTTCGGCACTTTTGACCGTGCTGCCGGCCCGTGCGGATCGGATCAAGGACATCGCTTCTATACAAGGTGTGCGCACCAACCAGTTAATTGGTTATGGTTTGGTTGTGGGTCTGGACGGCAGCGGCGATCAGACCACGCAAACGCCATTTACAGTGCAAAGTTTGGTCAGCATGATGTCGCAGCTGGGCGTTAATTTGCCCGCCGGCACAAGTTTGCAATTGAAAAATGTGGCGGCCGTGACAGTGACAGCCAGTTTGCAGGCTTTTACCCGGCCAGGCCAACTTCTTGATGTGACAGTTTCTTCCATTGGAAACGCTAAAAGCTTGCGTGGCGGAACGTTATTGATGAGTCCTTTAAAAGGAGCGGATGGTCAGGTCTATGCCGTTGCTCAGGGGAATATTGTGGTGAGCGGTGCAGGTGCTTCAGCCGGAGGGAGCAGCGCTCAGGTGAACCATTTGAATGTTGGGCGCATACCGTCTGGCGCAACAGTGGAAAGGCAAGTGGATACCCCTTTAGGCCAAGGTGAATATGTTAATCTGGAATTGAACGACGCTGACTTTACTACAGCAAATCGAATGGTGCAGGCTATAAATCTGGCTATGGGAGATGGCGTCGCCAATGCGTTGGACAGTCGCATGATTCAGGTGCGTGCCCCTTTGGATGCCAATCAGCGTGTGGCTTTTATGGCCAGAATGGAAAACTTGCCGGTAAATCCAGGGATATCTGCACCCAAAGTCATTGTGAATGCGCGAACTGGATCTGTAGTCATGAATCAGACGGTGACTGTGGATAAATGTGCGGTGGCACATGGTAATTTATCTGTTACCATTTCAAGTGAACCGGTTGTCAGTCAACCCGCACCGCTTTCAAAGGGTAAAACAGTTGTGGCTGAAAAGGCGCAGGTTGATGTGGTGTTTGGAAAAGGTGGGCTGATTGTGTTGCCAGCCAGTGTTAATCTGGGTGATGTGGTTAAGGCATTGAATGCAGTTGGCGCTACCCCACAGGATATGCTGGCCATATTGCAAGCCATGAAATCCGCAGGTGCACTACGCGCTGAGTTGGAAGTGATCTAATGAATGAGGGGCGGTCTTTATGATTAACCGATTAGATACTCATACAGATTTTGCGTTGGATGTTAATAGCGTCGGCAAGCTGCGCATGGCAGCTAAAACGGATACTACTGAATCACTTAAAGTGGTTGCCAAGCAGTTTGAAGCGCTGTTCATGAACATGCTGCTCAAAAGCATGCGCGATGCAACACCTAAAGACGGTCTATTTGATAGCAGTCAATCCGATTTATATACAGGCATCCTGGATCAGCAGCTGTCTCAGAAGTTCTCCACTTCCGGCGGTTTGGGACTTGCAGACATGATGGTAAAGCAGTTAACGCGCAATTCAGTGCAACCTGGCGATGTACCGCCTGTCATAAAGCCACTTGAGCGCAATGTTACTGCTGCTAATCGTATTGTAGGTACGCCATTGCCTGAAATGAATGTGATTCCGGGTGCGGCAGAAACCCCCTCAGATGCAGCACGAATGAATTCCCCCAAAGATTTTGTTGATAAAATGTGGCCACAAGCGGTTGATGCAAGTAAAGAATTGGGTGTGCCGGCACATTTTCTGATTGGTCATGCTGCATTGGAAAGTGGTTGGGGGCGCCGCGAAATTCGCGATACAGCGGGAAATAACAGCTATAACCTGTTTGGTATCAAGGCAGGAAAAAACTGGAAAGGGGCGGTAGCCGAGGCAACGACAACAGAATATGTCAACGGCGTGGCGACTAAATCAGTTGAGCGTTTTCGCGCCTATGATTCCTATGCGGATGCTTTTCGTGATTATGCGGATTTACTGCGTAATAATCCACGCTATGCTTCAGCTCTTGAGCAAGGGACAGATGCGGCAGGATTTGCCAAAGGTTTGCAGCAAGGCGGATATGCAACGGATCCACTTTACGCCAGCAAAATTACTCGTATTTTAAATAGCAAAACGATGCAGCTTGCGTTAACAAATGCCTGAGTTTCGATTTTTACTTATATATTTACAATGTTAATTTGTAACGAGCTGATAAACAGGTATTTAAACGGGGATGTAAAATATCATTTAAGTTTCCGATTTTTCAGCCGATAAATAGTTAAATTGATGGCCATTCGGTGCCATTCTGGGAGTTTAGATGAGCACATATAGTATTGGGATATCCGCACTTCAGGCTGCTCAAGCCGGTTTGATCACGACCCAACATAATATTGCCAATGCTGCTACGCCCGGTTTTCATCGCCAGCAAATTATTCAGGGTGCTGCTATACCTCAGCAATCGGGTGTGGGCTTCCTGGGGCAAGGTGTTCAGGTTACCGACGTTCAACGGTTATATAGTCAATTTTTAACCGATCAAGTGATGAATACCGAGGCACAAGGTCAATACCTGAACGCGTATTACGGTCAAGTCAAACAGATAGATAATTTATTGGCTGATCCCAATGCGGGACTCTCCCCTTCAGTACAGCAGTTTTTTAGCGCCGTTCAGGAGCTGGCCTCAAATCCATCTTCAGCTCCAGCGCGACAATCAGTATTGAGTGAAGCACAAACTTTAGTGAGTCGTTTTGGCACAATTAATCAGCGCCTTTCTGATTTACGTCAGGATGTGAATACTCAATTGTCTGGGACTGTTGCTGAAATTAACTCCGCCGCAAAACAAATTGCCAACTTGAATGAACAAATTGTTTTGGCTCAGGGAACGGCAAGTGCGACTCAGTCACCTAATGATTTATTGGATCTACGTGATAAATTAGTCAGTGATCTCAACAAGCTGGCTAAGGCAACTGTTGTAAAGCAATATGATGGCACCCTAAATGTCTATATTGGAAACGGTCAGGCATTGGTAGTTGGGCAACGCACATTCAGTTTAACGGTTAATCAGTCAGCTGAGGATCCAGATAATCTGGTAATTGGTTACAACTCAAGCGGTACGACCAATACACCTATTAGCACTGCAAGCCTTGGCGGTGGTAAATTAGGCGGATTGCTGGATTTTCGCAGTAATATTCTCGAAACTGCTCAAAACTCATTAGGCAGGGTGGCTGTTGGTTTAGCCGAAACATTTAATAGCCAACATAAGCTAGGCGTTGATCTGAACGGTGTATTGGGAAAAGATTTTTTTAGTATAGCTGCCACGTCCCCTTCCGTAAGTGGAAATACAAATAATACCAGTGGAGTAAAGCTCACAGCAGCATTTGACCCTAACGCTGCGGGTTCACTGACGACTGGCAGTTATAGAATAACTTATGATTCAGCAGGGGCAAATTACAATATCACCGATCTGACTTCAAATACGTCTACAACCGTTGCAGCTGCATCGCTTTCTACCGCAATTGGCGGAATTACCTTAAGTGCTTCGGGTACTCCCAATAATGGCGACTCTTTCCTGGTATTGCCAACGCGTTATGGTGCGCGTGATATTAGCGTAGCTATAACGAATACATCTGATCTCGCTGCAGCTGCACCGGTTCAGACTTCTGCAACACCGAGTAATACGGGTACTGGACAGATTAGTTCTAACGGTGTTAGCAGTGTGGCAACTCTGCCAACTGCTAGTGTAACGCTGACATACGACAGCAGCACTTCATCTTTTGTAAAGTCTTCTGCTGATCCAAGTTACAACGGCGGTGCACCCATTCCCTACACATCTGGCAGTACGATATCTTTGAATGGCGTGAATTTTGTCATTACTGGCACACCGGCTAACGGAGATACTTTTAATATCTCTCCAAATTATGGCCCTGGTTTTACTGCTACCAGTGATAATCGAAACGCGCTTCAGTTAACCAGTTTGCAAACAGCAAATACACTCGTCAATAATGCGGCGGGTAAAGCTACAGTTTCTTATCAGAGTGCGTACAGCCAGTTAGTTAGCACGGTTGGCATTAAAACACGCGAAATCGACATCAGAAATCAGGCGCAAACTTCACTGATTGATCAGACACGTCAGGCAGAACAATCTTTATCTGGTGTGAATCTGGATGAAGAGGCTGCAAATCTTGTTCGATATCAACAGGCTTATCAGGCAGCAAGCAAAGCGCTGGAAATTTCATCTAAATTGTTTGATACAATTTTGAGCCTAGGATAGTAAGGAGCTGCCATGCGTATTAGTTCTAATATGATTTATGAAACCGGCGTCAAAGCGATGCAAGACCAGCAAGCTGCTTTGGTAAAAAATCAGGAGCAGTTTTCTACAGGGAGGCGTGTTTTAAATCCTTCGGATGATCCTATCGCTTCTGCTCGTGGGTTAGAGATGCAGCAATCGCAATCAATTATCAAACAATATGATGCGAATGCAAACTTGGTAAAAGGAAACTTAAGTCTGGAAGATGGGTTTTTGGGCAGTATTACCAGTTTGATTCAAAATGTTCAGGATAGTGCTGTACAGGCGGGTAACCCAACGATCGGGTCTGTAGGATATGAAGGTCTGGGTGTTGCAGTACGTGCCAGATACAATGAGTTGTTAGGGTTGGCTAATCAGAAAGATAGTAGTGGTGAGTATATTTTTTCAGGGTACTACCAAGGTTCAACACCACCTTTTACCCAACTGAGCGGTGCGGGAGTGTATGTTGGGGATCAAGGACAGAGAAAAATTCAGATCAGCCCTTCACGACAAATCGATGCGAATGATTCTGGTGCGGCCGTTTTTAAGCCGGGCGTTGCAGGTCAAGATATCTTTAAAACGCTGGATGACTTAGCCAATGCATTGAATTCAACGGCAACGCCAGCCTCTGTTGCAACCGCTGTACAAACAGCCTTGGCTGAATTAAGTAACGAATTAAAGAATGTTTCTACAGTCAGGGCATCGGTTGGCTTGCGATTGAATGAAATAGATAACGCACAAAGTATTAATAGCGATTTGACTCTCCAATATACTGCAACGCTTTCATCATTGCTGGATGTAGATCCCTATAAAATAATCAGTGAGATGACCCAGCGCCAGTTTAATCTGGAAGCTTCGCAAAAAACATATGTGCAAGTGACCAGCCTGTCCATGTTTAAATTACTATAATGCATTAAGCAGATTGAGCATGCCATCCAGTCCAACGTGGCTGATGGCATAGCTGGCTTGTGCTCTTACTATCGGCTTTGCCCGATAAGCAATACTGATACCTGCCTCGGCCATCATTTTCAGGTCGTTTGCGCCATCCCCCATACTGATTACCTGTTCTTTTGTCATACCTAGTTCTGTACGAAGCTGATTCAGTGCATCAGCTTTGCCTTGTGCATCCAGAATTTTCCCCAGGACATTGCCAGTGAGTTTCCCGTCAATGATTTCAAGGGTATTGGATGAGGCGTAATCCAGTCCTAAGCGAGATTTGAGTTTTTCTGTGAAAAAAGTAAATCCCCCTGAAACGAGCAAAGTTTTTATGCCGTGGTCTTTCAGTTTTTTTAACATTTTTTCTGCGCCAGGACTGAGTTCCAGTCTTTCATCATAGACTCGTTGCAGCGCAGATTCATCAAGTCCTTTTAGCAGTGCAACCCGACGCGTCAGGCTTTCTGCAAAATCAATTTCGCCGCGCATGGCTGCTTCGGTGATCTCCGCTACTTGAGGCTTTACGCCTACCATATCGGCAATTTCGTCGATGCATTCTATGGTGATCAGGGTGGAATCCATATCCATGACAAGCAAGCCAAATTGATCAATAGCACGGGTTTCTGGAACAAATGCGTAATCCAGTTTGGCGTTTGCACAATAAGACTCAATTTCAGCAATGTTGTCAGTGTGGTGGGTGTTTACCAGACGGAAGGCTTGCTGATTAATACTTTCAATACCGTTTGCGGCACAAAGTTTGGCAATTTGTTTGAGGTCTTGAGTTTGGACTTCCAGGCCCTGGATAATCAGATTCATGAAACAATGCTTCCTGTAAAGTTAAGTAAGTTCGTTGAACAGTGTTTTGATCGTATTAAGTCGTTCAGCAAGGTTTGGGGTGGACACTTCGATTCGCAATTTGTCCTGCCCACTCAGTTTGTAATTGCGTCTTTGCTGAATCAGCTGGATAATTTTTATCGCATCAATGGGTGGATTAGGCACAAATTGAACTAATATACTTTCACTGCTAGCGTCGATTCTGGCAATGCCCAGGGGTTTTGAGAGTATGCGCAAACGATGTGTTTCCAGCAATGCTTTGGCAGCATCCGGTAATAGGCCGAATCGGTCAACTAACTCTTCATGCAAGCCGTCCAATTCTTCTTGCAGATCACAGTTGGCAAGGCGTTTGTATAGTACCAGCCGTTCGTGAATATCGCCGCAATAGTCGTTGGGTAAGAGTGCTGGCTGGTGCAGATTGATTTCTGTCGTAATACCCAGCGGTTGCAGCATGTCAGGTTCTTCACCATTTTTGAGTGATTTTACTGCAGCGTTTAGCATCTCGGTGTAAAGAGAAAACCCTATTTCCTGCATTTCACCACTTTGCGATTCACCTAACACTTCACCGGCACCACGAATTTCCAGATCATGCATGGCAAGATAGAGGCCCGAACCAAGGTCTTCCATCATCTGGATGGCCTCCAGTCGTTTTTTTGCTTGTGCGGAAAGCGCTTCGTCACCGGGGGTAAGCAGATAGGCGTATGCCTGATGATGGGAACGGCCGACACGCCCGCGTAACTGGTGTAGCTGAGCCAGTCCGAAACGATCAGCCCGGTTCATGATGATGGTGTTGGCCGTGGGGACATCGATACCGGTTTCGATGATAGTGGTACACAGCAGGATGTTGAACCTTTGCTGGTAGAAGTCACGCATGACATGTTCCAACTCACGTTCGCGCATTTGGCCGTGGGCAATGGCAATGCGCGCCTCTGGCAAGAGCTTGACGAGTTTGTCCTGCATGTTCTGAATGGTTTCGACTTCATTGTGCAGGAAGTAGATTTGTCCGCCGCGTTTTAATTCACGCAGGACGGCCTCTCGAATCACGCCATCGCTGTATTTACTGACAAATGTTTTGATTGCGAGCCGCCGTTGCGGGGCGGTAGCGATAATGGAGAATTCTCGCAGTCCTTCCAATGACATAGCCAAAGTGCGTGGGATAGGGGTTGCAGTTAGAGTCAGGACGTCAACTTCTGAGCGCAGTGCTTTAAAACGCTCTTTCTGACGCACACCGAATCGATGCTCTTCATCAATGATGACCAGCCCCAGATTTTTGAATTTCACATCTTTCTGGATAAGGCGGTGAGTGCCGATGATAATATCGATTTTTCCTTCAGCCAGCCCCTTCAAGGCTTCAGCTTGCTCTTTGGCCGAACGAAATCGGGATATTTCGGCAATTTTAATGGGCCAGTCTGCAAATCGATCAGAAAAAGTCAGAAAGTGCTGTTCAGCCAAAAGCGTTGTGGGCACAAGAACGGCAACCTGTCGCCCATCCATCATGGCGATAAATGCAGCACGCAGCGCAACTTCCGTTTTACCAAAGCCAACATCACCACAGATAAGGCGGTCCATGGGTTTGCCGCTTTGCATGTCAGCCATGACCGCCTGAATAGCCTGGGCTTGATCACGGGTTTCTTCAAAGCCAAAACCATCGGAAAAGGCTTCGTAGTCATGCTGTTTTATCGTGAAGGAATGGCCTTTGCGGGCAGCACGCTGGGCATAAAGGTTGAGTAATTCCGCAGCTGTGTCGCGGATTTGTTTCATGGCACGGTGTTTGGCTTTTTCCCAATGTCCGCTGCCTAATTTATGCAATGGTGCAGCATCTGGCGAAGCGCCGCTGTATCGACTGATCAGGTGTAGCTGAGAAACGGGGACGTATAATTTATCGCCACCGGTGTATTCCAGATGCAGAAATTCCGTTTCCCCTTCACCCAGATCCATATTGATTAAACCAAGGTAACGGCCGATTCCGTGCTGCTCATGGACTACCGGATCACCCACTTTGAGCTCGGATAGGTCGCGCAGCATGCCTTCTGTTGAAGTTTTGCGTGAGATATCTCTTGCAGACCGGCTCCGAACCAGATTCGCGTATAGCTCGTTTTCTGTAATGATGGCTACGAGGCCATCATCCAGAATAAAGCCGTTATTGAGGGGCCCTGTACCCAACATGAAATGCTGGCCGCTGTCCATGCATTGCTCATAGCCTTCGCACAGCGAAGGTATCAGACCTTGCTCGGCAAAATATTGAGACATGGTTTCGCGTCGTCCCAAACTTTCTGCAAGGAGCAGGACACGCCCACTAAATCCATCCACAAACTGTTTGAGTTTTTGTGTGGGGTCATCGGCTCGTCGATCTACCTGGATAGAAGGCAGGGGGCCAGTGGTACATGCGACGATATCTTTAGTTTCCGACGCTTCTTCGGCATTTTTGAGTATTTCAATGCGCGGATAAGCTTTCAACGCACCGAAAAAAATATCGACTGTCAGGAACAACTCTTGCGGAGCCAGGAGAGGGCGATCACGATCCCCACGCAACAATTCGAAACGTGACTGGGTGTCTTGCCAGAAATGCTGAGTGGCAGACTCTAATGCGTGGTAAAGACAAAGGGTGGCGTTGTCAGGAATATAGTCAAACAAGGTGGCCGTGTTATCAAAAAACAGCGGTAAATAATATTCCACCCCATTGGGTGCTAAACCCTTGCTGACATCCTTATATAGCTGGCTTTTGGATGGGTCGCCTTCAAATTTTTCTCTGAAGCTCTGGCGAAAGTGACTGATACCTCCTTCGTCAAGAGGGAATTCGCGCGCAGGCAGCATGCGAATTTCTTTAACCGGATAAATACTCCGCTGAGTATCCACATCAAAAGTGCGAATGGTTTCCACTTCATTGTCGAACAAATCGACCCGGTAGGGTACTGCGCTGCCCATGGGGAACAAGTCTATTAAACCGCCCCGTATACTGTATTCCCCGGGCGTCAATACCTGGTTTACGTGGCTATATCCAGCCAAAGTCATCTGGCTCTTGAATATGGCCAAATCCAGTTTCTCGCCCTGCTTCAGAAAGAATGTATAAGCTGCCAGAAATTCAACAGGGGGTAAGCGGTAGAGTGCAGTGGTGACCGGAATGATTGCAACGTCACACTGGTTGTGCTTGATCTGGTAAAGCGTGGCTAATCTTTCTGAAACCAGATCCTGATGTGGAGAAAATGTATCGTAGGGGAGCGTTTCCCAATCAGGTAACAGGCTAACTTTGAGTTGCGGTGCAAAGTAGGGGATTTCTTCGCACAGGCGGGCCGCTTCCAGCGCTGTTTCCGTAATAACAATCAGGGGTTGTGCTTGCAAGGCCAATTGCGCCACAGCCAAGGCATCACTTGAACCATTGAGGTTAGTGTAGCGTTTGCGTAAACCCTGCTTTGGAAGTGGTTGATTAAAAAGCATGTCGTGAAAGAAAAATCCAGTAATTATACCGATTTTAAGACAATAAATCAGCATGCGCTTTAACTAATGGCTTGAGCTGGTAAAACGGCAAGAAACGGCTAGAGTTAAATAAATACAATCAAAATTCGAGGTAAGCAACCATGCAATTTGCTGATCGCCATCATGCCGCAATTCTTCTTGCTGAAAGGCTTGCTCCCTTCAAAGGTAAAAATCCTCTGATTCTGGCTATCCCCCGCGGGGCTGTACCAATGGCAAAAATCATTGCCGATGCACTCGATGGGGAGTTTGATGTGGTGCTGGTGAGAAAATTGCGTGCACCGTTCAGCCCCGAATTTGCCATCGGTTCCGTTGACGAAAGCGGTTGGACCTATATTGGAGATTATGCGGCATCTGCGGGAGGGACTCAGGAGTACATTGAGTCTGAAAAACAGGCGCAACTGGAAACCATCCGCAAGCGCCGCGTCCAATACACACCAATTCGTCCGCCTATTGACCCGGCTGGGCGAATAGTCATAGTCATTGATGACGGGTTAGCCACCGGTTCAACCATGATCTCAGCCCTGCATAGCATACGAGCCAAAAATCCTGCCAAACTGATTTGTGCCGTTCCCGTCTCACCACCGGATACGCTGGAAAAGGTAGCCAATATGGCGGATGAGGTGGTGTGCCTTGAAACCCCTGATTATTTTCAGGCAGTAGGGCAGTTCTATGCATCTTTTCCACAGGTAGAAGATGAAGAAGTGGTGGAGATTTTAAAGCATAGTGCGCCATCCAGTATTTCAAAGTTATAATTTCACAAACTACTGTTGGTAGATTATTTGATGGGATAATTTCGCCTGCAGTATTCTTAATTTGTTGAGGCAACCGGCTTTCGATTCAATCTCTCAGCTAATTCTCCTTTGCTAATTTTGAGCTAACTTTTGCGGTGTAGAGTGATTATCACAGTAGATGCAAATGCGTCTGCATGTTTTTAATCAACTCGACAAGAGCATAACCATGAAAGCATCGAAGAAACGTGTAATAAAAGCATTGGGCTTGGTTTTTACAGTTGCCGCAGCAAATGCACTCGCATTTACTGGCCAGGAACTTGCTGGTGAAGCAAAAATAAGTCTGGAACAAGCGCGGGTGATTGCACTCAGAGCGCATCCTGGAAAAATCACTGATGAGGAACTGGAAAAGGAAAAAGGAGGGAGTGGGCTTCGTTATTCCTTCGATATCCGGCATGGCAAGGTAACGCAAGAAGTTGGTGTCGATGCCAAAACTGGCAATCTCCTGGAAAATGCACCGGAAGGGCCTAACGCGGACTAAACGCCTAGAGATTTTTTCTCCCGTCGTACTTAACCCCATGAATGAGCAGTCATAAATTTAGCATTGAAAAGGGCATCCGTATGAACAAGGCTATCGAACAGAGCTTGAGCAAGGTTCCAGAAGTGACTTTGATCTTCTGGGTTATTAAAATTGCAGCTACCACACTGGGTGAAACAGGGGGGGATGCGGTGTCCATGTCAATGAATTTGGGATATCTGGTTGGAACGGCTATCTTTGCAGCAATATTTCTATTTGCTGTTGCTGCCCAAATTAAGGCAAAAGGCTTTCACCCATTCCTTTATTGGACAACCATTATCGCTACAACAACAGTGGGAACGACATTGGCAGATTATGCGGATCGCTCACTTGGGATTGGATATGCAGGGGGTAGTACGCTACTGTTTGCCTTGTTGATTACCTCTTTGGCCGTGTGGTATCGCTCACTTGGCTCTGTATCGGTTGAGACTGTTAGTTCCCCAAAGGCTGAGATGTTTTATTGGATGACAATCATGTTTTCTCAAACTCTGGGAACCGCATTGGGCGATTGGACAGCTGGAACGGCGGGTCTAGGCTATGAAGGAGGTGCGATGGTGTTTAGTGCCCTGCTGGCACTTGTTTTGGCAGCTTACTATTGGACAATGGTTTCTCGTACTGTGCTTTTTTGGGCCGCATTCATCCTCACACGTCCCCTTGGTGCAGTGGTTGGTGATTTTCTTGATAAACCGCTTAGCGCCGGAGGGCTGGCATTAAGCCGCTATTCTGCTTCGGCGGCTATTTTCGCTTTTATGCTGGCCAGTATTTTGCTTTTCAGGCAAAGGGCAGCAAAAACTGCTCATTGAAACGGCACATGATGGAAAAGGGGTAATCAATGCGGAACCTGTTGTGTGGAGAGGAAAACAGAATTTTATTCCTGTGGTTTTATTTTTATGCCATCTTTCACTAGATCTCCTGGATAAAGAATGACCTTTTCACCGACTTTCAGTCCGGACTCGACCATTGCATCCAGCCCGCTACGGCGGGCAATTTTTACGGTGCGAGTTTCAGCGCGGCCATTTTTGGCGACGAAGACGGCCCACTGATTACCTTTTCTGAATAGTGAGCTAACCGGCGTTTTGGTGGCTTTGTCTGTGCTGAACACAATGATTTGTGTATCCACTTTGAAGCCATCACCCAGGTTTAGCCATTGATCAGGGGGAGAGGTGAGGTCAATGACTACATTGACGCGTTGTTCTTCTACGCCGAGTGCGGATACTTTGGTGAACGCGGAGGGTTCTATACGCCGAACCTGGCCTAGTAACGGTTCAGATCTGCCCCATCCTTTCATCTGTACTTTGGCACCGGGAGGGATCATGACAGCATCACTCGATAGTATATCTGCCACAACTTCCAAATCCGCGGGGTTACCAATTTCAAGCAAGGGCGCTCCAATTGGTACGACTAATTCACTTTCCTGCACGATTTTCAACACTCGGCCAGATACAGGTGAGCGAATTTGCCAATGGCGACCAGACAGCTTTTCGCAATCTGCATCACAGTGAAACTGTTGAAATGCGGCGCGGGCCACGGCAACCTCATGTTTGGCCGCTTGCTCTGCAAATTTTGCGGCTTCCAGCTCGCGGGTATTTATTTTGACATCCAGTTCGGTCTGATCGAGCTGAGCGGCTGAAATAAATTTATTGGCGGCAAGTTGTTTGGCGCGTTTGAGATCGGCTTTGGTTTTTTCGAGTGTTGCCAGAATACGCGCTACTGTGACAGTAGATTGTTCTTTTTGTGCTTCGGCTGCGCCGACACGTTCTTTTAATTCACGCTCTGAGCGTGCATCCAGCAAAGCCGGGGCACTGGCTACGATAAGGGCAACTACTTGATTCTGCTGGATGGCGTCACCCGCTTTGAGGGAAATCCGTTGAAGCTTCCCGGTAAGGGGAGCTGACACAATATATCTCTCACGTACACGGGTTTTGCCGTCTTCTTCAATAATCTGCTGGAAAGCACCCTGAGTTACTTCTGCAACCTGAACAGTTACTGGCTTGGGTAAAAATGCCCAGATAAAAATACCGATGATTACTAATACTGCTAAAAGTGGGAAAGCCCGCTTCGTCCATTTCATATTATTCCCTTGTTTTTAGTACGCCGACAAGATCCAGCTGGTCAATTCGATGCCTTACAAATAATGCGCTTGCAATCCCTGCAATAAGCGTTGTTAAAGCTGCATAGGCATAGGTTTTAGATTCAATGATAATTGGAATGGCAAAGGTTTCAGTATGCGTGAGCGTCACTATGAGCAAGGAGAGAAGATAACCCAGCCAGAGACCGAAAGGAATTGCCAAAAGTAGTTCGATACCGAGCTCGCCTAACAGCAATGCGGATACTTCATGCCTTGTGAAACCCAGCACTCTCAGGCTAGCCAATTCCCAAGCTCTTTCAGCCAGCGCAATGCGAGCACTATTGTAAACCACGCCAATCGCAATGGCTGCTGCAAAAACCGTCACAATTGTGGTGAATACCAGGATGTTTTTTGCAGAGGTTTCCCGGAAGCTTTGTAGTGCTGTGGTCTTGAACGTAACTGTTGCCACTTTAGGTATTTCTTTTATTTGTGCATTGAATTGGTTTAGTTGGGAATTATCTAAAGAAACCGATACAGTAGAAATGGTATTACCTTCACCAAGCAAGCGGTTAAGCGTATCGAAATTCATATATGCGGACAAACCAAACATGTCGTTAACTACGCCTGCAACCAATACATCGCGCTTTATGCGATTTCCTTCCATCACTTCAAGCTGGATATGTTCTCCCGGCTTTACCTTGAGTCTTGTTGCAAGGCGGTCTGTTAATAGCACGCCTTCAATTGGCAGTAATACTGGTTGCTGGTGCGTATCCAGAACTCTGTGTAATTCAGCAGTTTCAGGCAGACCAGAAACCGCTGTGCGATAAGAAAGATGGCCTGCGCGCAGGCGCACCGGAATAGATCGTGCAGCTTCAGTGAACAAGACGCCCGGAAGGTGAGCTATTTCATACTGGGCCCGGCCGTTGACTGGCTCGGCAAATACTACTTGCGCATCACCTCTTTCAATGGCGTTGAATTGGACAGAAACAAGAAAATCAATGGCGTCTCCCCAAAAAGTGCCTGAAACAATGATGGCGACAGCGCAGGCGATAGCAAAAGAGGTGAGAAGCGTCCGAAACGGGCGACGCTCTAAATTACGAATAATCATGCGTGACTGAGGTGATAGTAAATTGGCCAGCCCCAAACACTCCAGCAACATTCGTTTGAATTTGGTAGGGGAGGGCGGGCGCATGGCTTCAGCGGGTGCAAGCTGCATGATGCCGTGCATGGTTTTAAGCGCACCCCCCAAAGCTGCAATAAGGCTTATGCCGGAGGCAGCTAAAGGAATCCATGGCTGGACGCGATAAGTGAGTTGTGGAAAATGAAAAAAATCGGTGTACAAGGAAGTCATTTTGTAGCCAAGCAATGCCCCGATCAGGCAGCCCATGATAATCCCGAGAAATACAATAAACAGTACCAGTTTAAGATAGTGTGCGGCGATGGCTGTATCTGAATAGCCAATTGCCTTAAGCGTTGCAATTTCACTTCGCTGGGTGGCTACCTGGCGGGAAAGCACGACATTGAGCAGAAAGGCTGCAACTGCCAGAAAAATTGTCGGAAAAACCGTGGACATGGTCTTTTGCTGGTTGATTTCCTGGCTCAGAATCTTATTGGAAATCTGGTCTTCACGCCCGTGGGCTCCAAATGCGCCATAGGGTTCCAGCAAGCGATCCAATGCATCGATCACTGCCTGTTCGTTAGCGCCAGGCGCTAGTCGAAAAACGGCATGGTTAAATGCCCCTTCCATATTGAACGCGCTTGCGAGACGTTCACGGTCCATCCAGAAAATCCCGAACCCCTTGTCATCCGGCAGAACACCACCACGGGTGGCGAATATGTATTCTGGCGACAATACCACGCCAACAATGCGCAATTGCTCGCGTTTACCGTTCAGAATGGCAGCGAGTTGATCGCCGGGTTTAAGTTTCCGGGCTTTGGCAAACGCTTCGGATACCAACACTTCATTACCGCGCCCAGACTCAATCATCCGCCCCTGACGCAGAAACAGTTTGTTTAATCGTAGCTGGCCGGAATCAGCTAACCCGATCATGCGCCCGATGACCGGTTCTGCCACTTCTGGAATATCGAGCGTGACATCGAACATGACAGTGGTTTCAACATCAGCAATCCCGGGGACTTCTACAAGCTGGCGTTCTGCAGCCTTGGGCGCGCGTTTTACATCGGCAAATACCTGAGCGAACCGGGATGTTTCGTAATAGGACTGGCGGGACCAGTTCAAGGAATCATAAGTGGAAATCTGAGCAATAAACGCCCCGATGCCGGCGGCAACTACCAGGGCAATGGTGAACGCCTGGCCTTTCATGTGTGCCAGGTCTCGCAGCAGTTTTTTATCCAACGCCTTCACCAGGATAACTCCGCAGGGGTGAGTTTATGGGCGTTTTCTTCAATAGAAACAATCTGTCCGTTTGCCAAGTGCATGACGCGGTTAGCCATTCCAGAGATAGAAGCATTGTGGGTGATAACGATTGCCGTTGTGCCCAGTTCCTGATTGATTTTAGCTATGACCTCCAGCACTACTTTACCTGTCTGGTAGTCAAGTGCCCCGGTGGGTTCGTCGCACAGCAGTATATCAGGCCGTTTGGCAATGGCTCTGGCGATGGCGACGCGCTGCTGTTCGCCACCAGAAAGCTGGGAAGGAAAATGATCCAGCCGGTGTTCAAGCCCCACCAGCTGCAGTGCTTCTTCAGGTTTTAGTGGGTTGACCGAAATCTCGGTAACCAGCGCCACGTTTTCTCGTACCGTGAGACTGGAGATCAGGTTATAAAATTGGAAAACAAAGCCTACATGCTCACGTCGATAGCTGGTCAGTTCCCGTTCATTGGCATGCGCCAGATCGTGGTCGCGCCAGAACGCGTCGCCGCTGGTAGGGGTGTCGAGTCCACCCATAATATTGAGCAGGGTGGATTTTCCGCTGCCTGATGGCCCCAGTAGTACGATAAACTCACTTTGGTAAACTTCCAGATCAACACCGCGCAGAGCAGGGATTTCTACTTCACCCATATAGTAGGTTTTGGTGAGGGCTTTGGCAGTAAAAACGGCTTGTGGGTTTTCCGGCATGTATTGTGATATCCGTTTTTTATCAGGTGCGCTGGATAGTATCGCACGCATTATTGTATAGGTTATAGCAAATCGGTTATCAACAGCCCGATATAGCACTGCAGGTTATTTAAAATAAGAAACGCTACCTGTTATAGTTGGCTCACTTGCGGCGGCATCAAATAACGGCTGAACCACGCAGCGGCTTGATGTGCAACCTCTTCTAATGTGCCAGGCTCTTCAAACAGATGAGTAGCACCCTGGATGATTGAAAATTCCTTTGGGCAATTCATGTGGGAGTAAGCTTCACGGTTGAGTTCGGTCACTACATCGTCGAAGCCTCCGATCAGCAATAATGTGGGTGATTTAACATTGTATAAAGCAGAATTGCCAGCAAGATCCGGGCGCCCCCCTCGAGAGACAACAGCGCTGATCTCCTTACCTGCTTCTGCTGCTGCTTGCAAAGCAGCAGCAGCGCCTGTACTGGCGCCAAAATAACCAATTGGCAGATTCTTTGTTGCAGATTCATGCTTTATCCACTGCGTGGCAGCGAGCAGACGGCGAGTCAGCAATGGAATATTGAATCGGGTTTCGTAGTCCATGTCTTCTTGTGGTGTCAGCAAATCCATTAGAAGCGTGCCTATGTTACTTTCTCTGAGTACTTGAGCAACATAATTATTGCGCGGGCTATGTCGGCTGCTGCCACTACCATGAGCAAACAGTACGAGGCCTTTGGCATGCTCCGGTATTACCAGCATGCCTTCAATTTTTACCTGGTCAGCAGGAATGTGAACGAGTTGTTCCAGTTTTGCAGTCATGGTTTAACCCCGGTTATTAATACAGAGACACAGAGGCACTTAAACGTAAGTTATCCGCGCCCTTGCGACAAACAAAATTTATCAGACTCCGGCCATATTAATTGCAATTGGAATCCGCTTTCTGCCAAAATGCCCGGCGGTTTCTGCAAATCTGCCTGCTAATGCTGAGCCGCAGTCAGGGCAATGTCCCTCTTTGGTTAACCGGTACAGGTTGATTTGATACCAGTCGCGCACAATCAACGGAGAGTGGCAATCCGGGCAAAAGGTGGTATCCCCTTCAATGTTGTGCACATTACCAGTATAGACATAGTTCAAGCCTTCTTTAAGGGCGATTTCCCTCGCACGTACAAGGGTTGCAGGTGGGGTGGGAGGAATGTCCGGCATTTTATAATCTGGATGGAATGCAGAAAAATGCAGTGGAACATCCGGCCCCAGTTCTTTTTTGATCCATTTGCTCATAGCGGTCAGTTCTTCATCTGAGTCATTTTTACCGGGAATGAGCAAGGTAGTAATTTCAAACCATACATCCGTTTCACGTTTGAGATAGATCAAAGTATCCAGCACTGGTTGGAGCTGTGAGCCAGTCAATTTGAAATAAAAGTCTTCGGTAAATGCTTTCAGGTCTACATTGGCGGCATCTATTTTTGAGTAGAAATCCTTTCGCGCTTCCGCATGCATGTAACCGGCGGTAACAGCGACAGTTTTGATCCCCCGAGCATGGCAGGCATCGGCCGTGTCCATGGCATATTCTGCAAAAATAACCGGGTCGTTATAGGTAAAAGCGACACTCTTGCAGCCGCTTTTTTCAGCTGCAATGGCAATGGTTTCTGGCGAAGCCTGATCCATCAGGCGATCCATGTCTTTGGATTTGCTGATATCCCAGTTCTGGCAAAATTTGCAGGCAAGATTGCAACCGGCAGTGCCAAAGGAAAGCACGCTGCTTCCAGGGTAAAAGTGGTTAAGCGGCTTTTTCTCGATGGGATCAATACAGAACCCGGATGAACGCCCATAGGTGGTGAGCACCATCTGGTTGCCTTCGCGCATGCGCACAAAACACGCACCACGCTGACCATCGTGTAACTTGCAGTCACGTGGGCACAGATCGCATTGAATGCGACCATCGTCGATGACATGCCAGTAACGGCCAGGGTGATGCGAACCTTCCATCATGCTATTTGCGCCTTTAAATCGCGTTCTTTCCATTTACTCACTGTGTAGCGGTAGAGTTTGACTTCCTCAGCCCAGAAATCAGGTCTTAACCCCGCCTTATGTTTCAAATGCGCCATGAAATCGGTGGTGGCAGGTAACTGCTCCCATACCTGGGGCAGGAACGTACTGCGGTAACGACCAAACTCAAATACCACGCCATCCACTTCCGGTTGCAACTGCGCCAGCGCCTCCTGCTCACTAGAGAAACTTAAAGCTTGCATGGGTGACAGTAATGAAACTTCAATTTCAGTATAGCTAAATTCAGCAGAGGTTAGAGGTGAAAAACGCGGGTCCTGAAAAGCCGCCGCTTTGGCATTGGCTTTTACATCCTCCAATAAAGCGCGGTGAGCTTCCAGTGTACCTATGCATCCCCGTAATTGGCCTTCCTGGGTTAACGTGACAAAACAGGCGCCATTTTCCTGCAGCCAAAGGGCATCCTCTGCTGCTGTATGAACTTGCCCCAATGCATTAGCAATAGAAGACCGGGCAATCGGGAGCAAAATTTCACCCTGATTAATGGACATCTTTTGTTTCCTCCATGAAAGCGAATGAGGCATAACCTACAACGCGGCTTTTATCGCCTGCGGTGTCGCCTGAATTGCGCAGGTCCAGCAATTGTGGCTGCAGGTGGTGTTGTTTGGCTGCAAGCAATAATCCGTTGACAGGTGTGCCGCCACAGGCTTGCTCATGATTCAGTGTGCCGTGCAGATTCAGAATATGTTGTACCGTTTCTGCATCAACAGCTTGTGCTGCCTGATAAGGCAAGAAATGGGAAAGGTCAGAACTGATCACAATCAGTGTTTCCGGGCCTCCCCATAAAGTATCCAGTACCTCGGCGACTTCTGCCGATGTCGCATCCCCTACGGCTAATGGCACTAGTTTGAAATCATCCAGAACCGATTGCAGGAAAGGCAGTTGTACTTCCAAAGAATGTTCCATGGCATGGGCAGCTGAGCTTACAACCACTTGACGCAGCTTCTCTATAGCCGCAACAGCAGGCTGATCGATCTGAATTTCCCCTAAGGGGGTGGCAAATGCGGCTACCCCAGGTAGAGCGAGCCCGCGAACTGGCACACGATGGACTGGCCCGAGCAATACAACGCGTTTGATCAAAGCGCGAACAGCAGCTAATCTGGCGTAGGCAGCTGCGGCAATTGGTCCTGAATAGATGTAGCCAGCATGGGGGACAATAATTGCTTTTGGTGCAATACTTGTTTCACTATTGTTTTCTTTGGCAGTCGCCAACATAGCATTGACATCATTTTCCAATGCCTGTTTGTTGCTCTGGTAGAAGGCGCCTGCTACAGCGGCTGGACGAACTTGATGCATGTAAACCTCCTTAAAAATAACAGGTTATGCTTAAAAAGTAGATGAGGGTAAGTTGCCAAATATCAAGTGCAGCTTGCGGTATTTCCTCACAAGACACGATAATTACCTTTGTTAAAGAAAAATAAACCTGAAAGCTGTCTTTAGGATAAACATGTCTAACTATATTGCGCTTATTCCAGCTGCTGGTTTTGGCAGCAGAATGGGTAACGAAGTTCCCAAACAATATTTATCGCTTTTGGGAAAACCCATGATTTATTACGCGATCAAGCGCTTGTGCAGTGCCCACGTTATCAAACAGGTCTATGTGGTACTGTCCCCTGAAGACACTATGTGGAACGAATATGACTGGAGTGCTTTTAAATCTAAGCTTAACCCTCTGTTTTGCGGGGGAGATACCCGTGCGGAAAGCGTATTGAATGGATTGCAGAAAATTCAGGAAACTGTTCAGGCTGACGACTGGGTGCTGGTGCACGATGCCGCACGCCCCTGTCTGACCAATGAGCATCTTGCCAATTTGATTCGAGTAATTGGAGAGGATGAAACAGGCGGGCTGCTTGCTGTACCTGTAGCGGATACATTGAAACGTGCAGACGCGCAGGGTAGAGTCAAACAAACAGAGCCACGGGAAGGGCTCTGGCAGGCGCAAACACCGCAAATGTTCCGATATGGCTTGTTGGTGAAAGCTTTACAGGCGTTAGGGACGGATACTCCTACGGATGAAGCTCGCGCAGTGGAGCACCTCGGATTTCATCCAAAGTTAGTCGCTTGCGATAGCCGAAATTTAAAAGTCACCTATCCGCAGGATTTGCAATTGGCAGCGTTAATTCTGGAAAATTTGGTGGATTAATTGTATTGGTAATTTTTACGTTTTGTCTGGCGTTTTTTGGGTAAGTTAAACTTAAATATTTGTCAGCAGCAGGTTCCCTCGCCCCTTAGCAAACACTGAAAAATCTTTATTAAAAGGAAAACAATGAAAATAGGCCACGGTTTTGATGTCCACGCGTTTGCAGAAAACCGCAAACTGATTATTGGTGGTGTCAATATTCCTTATCATTTAGGTTTGGCTGGGCATTCCGATGCAGATGTACTGTTACATGCAATTTGCGATGGGCTGCTGGGTGCAGCGGGTTTGGGTGATATCGGCAAACATTTTCCCGATACAGATGCCCGGTTCAAGGGAATAGATAGTAGAAAATTATTGCAAGAAGTGGCACGTATCATTCGTGAAAAGGGCTATGTGGTGGGTAATGTAGACACTACCATTATTGCTCAGGCCCCTAAAATGGCACCGCATATTGCGCAAATGGTGCTCAATATTGCTGAGGATATCGGTGTGACAGCAGATTGTGTCAATGTAAAAGCAACTACTACGGAAAAACTGGGTTTTACGGGGCGAGGCGAAGGTATCGCCGCAGAAGCAGTGTGCTTGATTCGGAAAGTATGACAGAAGAAGGCCAAAAAACATCACGTATGTTTTTTGCATTGTGGCCAACTGCCAAGGTGAGGTCAGCACTGGATCGGGCAGGGAAGAAATTGCTCACAGTCTGCGGTGGGCGGCGTACCAGGGCGGAGACCATTCACATTACTCTGGTATTCCTTGGAGATGTGGTAGTAGATCGTATTGAAGAGCTCAAGGCGCAAGCTGCACTGGTTGAGGCATCTGCGTTTGAACTCAATATCACCCGACTAGGTTGGTGGCGGCATAACCGGGTTGCCTGGGCAACACCTGAAGAAACGCCAGAAGCATTAACTGAGCTTGTAGCAAATTTGTCATCTCGGCTTAAAGAAGCCGGATTCCATTTTGATGAGCGCCCTTATGTGCCACATGCAACTTTGCTAAGAAAGGCAAATTGCCATGAGAAAATGCCGGAAATTGATCCGATTTTGTGGGGTAACAAGGAGTTTGTGCTGGTGCAATCTGTGGTGAGCGAAAAGGGGTCGACTTACGAGGTGGTCGGGCGGTGGCCATTAAAATCAGTGGCTAAGTAGCCATCCCCGCAATAATCGGGAATGGCCAGTCGCAATGTTAAAGGTAAATGCAATGCGCCAGACGGCCAGGCAGTTCCTGCTGGGCAACTTTGGTGTAATCTTTTTCGATGCTGTCGGTAATAAATCCGCGCACGTGGTTGCTGAAACGGCTGTTCAGTAATCCGATAAATGGAGATGAAGCAACCAGAATAATCCGGTCATAGATATTGTTTGCACGCCCATGTTCCAGTTCTTTCGCGAGTTCCTGAGCAAACCTGCCAGCCTCAACTTGCTTGGGTTCAGAAGCGGGCACAAATGAGCCATGTCCATTACCCTGTCCCTGGTTATGTCCAGGACGGTCTGATACCAGTTCGGAGCTCTTTTCGCGGCTTTCCGGGTGACTGAATTCTTTGATGAGTTCTAATCCTTTTTTTACACCATGGTTTGCGTATAGACGTGCGAAACTGGCATTAGCAATTAATATCCAAGTTGTAGCCATGATCTCTCCAAATTTAATTGTAGATAAAAACATCCTGAAATACATAATCAGAATACTCTCTTCAAATGTTGCGTCAAGATGCCAGGAAAAGGTACCCGATTAATAATCCGAATACCTGGAAAAGTTATAAAAACAGGTAAGGTTTAAGATGCTCGGCGAGTTCTTTTTCAGTTGCTTGCGTGTAATCTTTTTCAATGGTTTCACTCACCAGTTTACGAACATGCTCATCGATCCGGTTATTTAATATCCCGATGAAATGAGGAGAAGCAATCAGAATAAGGCGGCTGTATAAATTCGTTGCCCGGCCTTGGTCAAGTTCATGTGCCAATTGCTGAGCAAACTGTTCTGCTTCATGCTCTTTGGGAGAGGTTGCCGGTGTAAAAGATCCATGACCTCCTCCATGGGCTTGATCGTGCCCTGGGCGGTCCGAGACCAGTTCAGAAGCTTTTTCCCTGCTTTCTGGATGTGTGAATTGTTTGGTGAGTTGCAGCCCTTTGTGAGGACCATTATTGACGTATAAATTTGCGTTGCTTGAATTTGCAACAAGAACCCAAGTTATGCTCATACTTTAATGCCTGGAAGATTTAAAGGGATGCCCTGAATTCAGCCTAGCACTTTTGAATTGATCGTCAAGTAAATGAATTTATCGTATTGTTTATGAACAAGTATATTTATAAAGCTTGCCGAGCCAAGGCAAGCATGCCCGATTCGTCAATTTGAGTGACATTCAGCAGGATTCCCTGATCAAAATGAGGGTAGTGTTTCAGCATGGAACGACTATAAGAGGGATCGTAATGTCTTTCTAAAAGCGCCATGACCAGACTATCCCAATGTCCATCTTGTACCAGCTGTTTCCATTTTTCGATCTGATCATGCCCGTAAATACTGGTCAAAAAATCCAGTTTTTTGTTCAATGATTCCGGATTTTCCAGATAATGCGCATACTCTTCTTTCAAGAGTGTAATACGCAATTCCCGGCTGACTTCCAGGCGAATACACTGCCCTTGCCACATAGCCTGAATGAGGGCTTCTGGCACACGTATATTGCCTACCTTCTTGCTTTCAGCTTCCAAGTAGACAGGGCGTGCCGGGTCGAAGTGACGTAATTTCCACCATACTGAACTATCAAATAATTTTTGTGGAGGTTGATCTGTTTCTGGCCAGTTTCCCAACACCGAACCACGGTGCAAAGCCAAGCCTTCCAGATCTAGCACTTGTGCACCGAGTTTTTCAATGGCTTGGAGCAAGCGACTTTTGCCGGATCCAGTTAAACCACACACCACCCGATATTGAAATTTTGCCGGTAATATTTCCAACTCTTCCAGAACGCTGCGACGGTAACTTTTGTATCCCCCTTCCAATTGCCCTGCGCGCCAGCCGATTTTGTTTAAAATATGCACCATAGCGCCGCTACGGCTACCACCACGCCAGCAATATATCAGTGGACGCCAGTTTTTAGGCTTATTGCAAAAATGTTCGTCAATATGGTCGGCTATGTTGCGGGATACCAGAGCAGCCCCTACTTTTTTAGCATCAAAAGTAGAGACCTGCTTGTAGATAGTCCCAACCCGTGCGCGTTCTTCATCATTCAGTACTGGAAAATTAATCGCACCTGGAATGTGATCCTCTCGGAACTCTGAAGGAGAGCGAACGTCAATGATCTCGTCAAATTCAGACAATTGTGATACGGTGATACCATTGGATTGCATCAAAAATCAGGCCTTAAAAATACATGGAACAGAAAGATTATAATATGGATGTCAAATTGACACAGTTTTCTCATGGCGGAGGGTGTGGTTGTAAGATTGCTCCCGCCATTTTGAGCGAAATTCTTGCTAAATCCCCAGTGAGACTTCCAAACCCCAATTTATTGGTAGGGACAGAATCTAGCGATGATGCAGCAGTATATCGCTTGAATGATTATCAGGCTATCGTCGCCACAACCGATTTTTTCATGCCCATTGTTGATGATCCATTCGATTTTGGTCGAATCGCAGCAACAAATGCTATTTCGGATATATACGCTATGGGTGCGCAGCCGATTTTTGCCTTGGCAATTGTCGGTATGCCCATTGATAAACTGCCAATAGAAACCATTCAGGGAATACTGGCAGGGGGAGAGTCGGTTTGCGCTTCTGTGGGGATTCCTATCGCAGGAGGTCATTCCATAGACTCACCTGAACCGATTTACGGTTTGGTTGCGTTGGGAATAGTGCATCCTGACAAAGTTAAGCGAAATGATGCAGCCAAAGCTGGCGATGTTTTGATACTCGGGAAAGGAATCGGGATCGGGATCATGAGTGCGGCTTTGAAAAAAGGTGAACTATCTGATGAAGGGTATCAGCAGATGGTGGCCAGTACGACGCAACTTAATACACCTGGCTCCGTTTTGGTGGATATGCCGGGAGTGCATGCCCTGACAGATGTTACCGGATTTGCTTTGTTGGGACATTTACTGGAAATTTGTCGTGGTTCCAGGTTATCGGCTGAGATCGAGTTTGCTAAACTGCCTATACTGCCTGTAGCGTTAGAGCTTGCAAAAAAAGGATACGCACCCGGTGCAGCTAGCCGAAATTGGGCAAGTTACGGTGATAATGTGGTTTTACCTGAAAACATGCCAGAATGGCAAAAAAATGTGCTGTGTGATCCTCAGACCAGTGGGGGATTACTGGTTTCATGTTCGCCAGAAGCGGCTGATAGTGTGCTGGAATTGTTTCACAAGCAAGGTTTTGAATACGCAACAATCGTTGGGAAGCTAAAATTCGGTGAGAGTGAAATTAGCGTATTCTAACCACTGGCATGGTTTGAACCATGCCACTTTAAATGTTTTGGAAAAACTGAATCAGTGTGAAAGGTTTGCAGGTTTCGTAGCTTTAGATTCAACAAGGTCATCACCCCGTCGTCCAAATGTTCTTCTGCGCTCACCTTTCAGTTCAGAAACAGCATTTTCTACGGGGGTTCTTCTTGGAGCGAGCCTGCGTTCAAAAGGAATAAACTCAACTACATAGCCGGCAAGAGAAGGTTTGTTGTTCATTTGCTTCCTCCGGTAAGTTATACATCAATGCTAGTATAACTAGCTAATATTGCAAATTATAATTTGCTGATTTATTTAATCCTAATTAAATAGTTTTAATATTAAATCTCTAGGCTTCGGATAACATTCGACAATACAACATAGGGGTATGGGGGAAGTTTATGAAGTTCCTGATTGTAGAAGATGATGCAGCGGCAGCGGATTCCTTAAAGAAAGGGCTGCTAGGATTTGGCTATGAAGTTGATGTGGCACTGGATGGTGAGCAAGGGCTCGAAATGGCACGAGCCAACACTTACGACCTCTGGGTCATTGATATCATGATGCCAAAGCTGGACGGCCTTTCCATGCTGAAAATGCTGCGTGCAGAAGGCCGGCAAACGCCCGCGCTAATTTTGAGTGCCAAGAGTGATGTGGACGACCGCGTGGAGGGATTGCGTGCAGGAGGTGATGATTATCTCGTTAAGCCTTATGCGTTTTCAGAACTTCAGGCACGGATAGAAGCTTTGTTGCGTCGGTCAATGTCTGCAGAAGCCTCACCTGAAACTGAGCTTGAGTTGGCTGATCTCAAACTGGATTTGCTTAAACGTACCGTTACCCGTGCAGGTCAGGAAATTTTTCTCAAGCCTCGAGAATTCAGGCTGCTAGAGTATTTAGTACGGCACACCGATCAAGTGGTCACTCGAACCATGTTGCTGGAAAACGTGTGGGATCTGTTTTTTGATCCGCAAACGAATGTAGTGGATGTACATATCAGCCGTTTGCGCTTCAAGATCGATAAATATTATTCGCCACCTTTGCTGCATACAGTACGCGGTGCGGGATATGTGATTAGATCGGTCAAGTGAACTTTTTTTCTTTGTCTACCCCGGTTAAGTTAACCATCGGGTTTCTTTCGCTCTATATTTTCGGCTCTTTGCTGATTTTTGGGTATCTCAATTACCAGTTGTCAGCCACGCTCACGTTGCAGATTGATCGTGCGCTGAAAGATCAGCAGACACTCATGTTGCTCAAACAGCATGATTCTGGCTATCGTGGCATGGTTCAAGCTGTTGATAATGAGATTTCCAGTAAGGGTAAAGAAGACCGGGCTTATCGCGTTGTCGATGCAAAAGGAAAGACTTTGTTCGAAATCGGCGGTCTTTTTTTGCCAGAAATGAAGCCTTTCAAAGGCATTAAGGAAATTACATTAGGTGGGCTTGGGAACGAAAAAGACAAAACCGACGCGCGAGTAATTGCCTTTCCGCTTTCCGATAAATTAAATATGTTTGTCGCTATTGGCACCCGTCAGTTGCAGCAGCTTAAACAAGAATTATGGTTGACGTTTGTTAAAACTGAAATTCTGATTGTTTTGCTAGGTGCAGCAGTAGGTTTTTGGCTGACCCAACGGTTTCATGGTCGTATAGAGTCATTCAACCAGTTAGCAAAGCAAATTGTGAAATCCGGTGATTTGTCCAGCCGTATGCCTGTTGCGGGTAACGATGAATTTGCCAGTCTGGCAATTAACGTCAATGCGATGTTAGAGCGAATAGATCGGCTGGTTCAAGGTATTCGCCAGGTGAGCGACAATATTGCCCATGATTTACGCACCCCGCTAACGCGTTTGCGGGCAGATGTGGAAGTCGCTTTAAGGCAGCAGGACCCGGAAATTGATCATGCCACGCTGGAACGGGTGCTGGAAGAATTGGAAAATATGCAAACTATTTTTAATTCATTATTGTCCTTGGGGCAGGCAGAAGCTGGCGGCATGCGGATCAAGCGCAAGGAAGTGGATATCACGGCATTCCTGGGTGAAATGGTAGAGTTGTACGCACCCAGTGCAGAAGAACATGGCCTGGAATTGAAAAGTGAAATTGCATCTGATATTCACCTTCGTGTTGATCGGCAGTTGATTGCGCAAGCGTTATCAAATTTGTTTGATAACGCATTAAAATATGTCCCAGAAGGGGGTACGTTACAGTTGCGTGCATCCCAGAAAGATAATATTGTTGAAATTGTGCTGGAAGATAACGGCCCCGGCATTCCACCCGAGATGCGTGAAAAGATATTTGAACGGTTTTCGCGAATCGATCCAAGCCGGACGTTGTCTGGTTCTGGTCTTGGCTTGGCGCTGGTCAGGGCATTTATTGAGCTGCATAATGGCAGTGTTGATGTATATGAAAGCCCATTGGGTGGAGCCGCCTTTAGAATTATTCTGCCAACATAGGCTGCAGTTTTCTCCAAACATTATTCAGAATAAGTTGTTGTGCCTCAACAGTGGGATGCAATCCATCCGACTGAAATAATTCACGATGATCTGCAAAACCGTCCAGCAAGAAAGGAACAAGGGAGGATTTGCTATGCTGAGCTACTTCCAGAAAAATATTGTGGAACTTTTCAGCATAAGCCCTGCCATAATTGGGAGGGAGTCGCATACCGATAATCAGAATGTCAGCCTTTTGTTGCTTACATGCTCGCAGGATACCTTCAAGATTGTTTTTTGTTGCCTGGAGTGACAAGCCGCGTAATCCGTCATTTGCACCGAGTTCGATAATGGCGATTTTAGGTTTATGCAGGGCCAGTGTTTTTTCTATGCGGTATAGCCCGCCTGTTGTCGTTTCTCCGCTAATACTGGTGTTAACCACTTTGTAATTTAATTTATTTAGTTTCAGTTTTTGCTCCAGCAGGCTCACCCAGCCAGTGTTTTGAGGCAAACCGTAGCCGGCTGAAAGGCTGTCTCCAAATACCAGTATGGTTTGAGCTGCATGGATGGGTGTGGCGAAAAGTAACGCAAAAATGAAGAGGAATCGTGTAAGCATGTCAGATATTTTCTCGGGTCCAATAGTTCAAGCTAACGGCTTGACCAAGCAAGTAATGAGTGAAGGTAAGCCGTTAATTATCTTGCATGATATCAATCTTAAAGTATCACAGGGCGAATCGGTAGCAATTGTTGGCGCTTCCGGTTCAGGTAAATCAACCTTGCTGGGGTTGCTCGCTGGTTTAGATACACCAAGTTCCGGAGAGGTTTTTATCAATAGTCAGGAACTTTTTTCACTTGATGAAGATGGTCGGGCAGCCCTGCGAGGTGAAATGCTGGGCTTTGTATTTCAGTCTTTTCAATTGTTGCCTGCTTTGACCGCATTAGAAAATGTCATGCTGCCCCTTGAATTGTCGGGCACAAGGAATGCGCGAGATAAGGCGCTGAATATACTTGACCGGGTGGCGTTATCAGACAGAGTGGGGCATTACCCCAAGCAGCTTTCAGGTGGTGAGCAGCAGCGTGTGGCGATTGCGCGAGCTTTTGTTACGCAACCGGCCTTATTGCTTGCAGATGAACCGACAGGCAATCTGGACACAGATACAGGTGCCAAAGTTATTGACCTGATGTTTGAATTAAATCGTGAACAACGCACTACATTAATGATGGTAACGCATGATGAAGCCCTGGCAGGGAGGTGTGATCGCCGTATCAAGTTGGCATCGGGTAAATTTATCATGGAAGGTAATGCTGATGATCGCAACATTGGTGTATTGTTGAAAAAGCATGAACACGATTAAATTATCCCTGCGATTTCTTCTGCGGGAGTGGCGAGTTGGCGAGTTGAATGTGTTATTGCTCGCGGTCATTATTGCTGTAGCCAGCGTCACAACAGTCGGTTTTTTTACTGACCGGGTGCAGCAAGTTTTAAGCAGGCAGGCCAATCAGTTATTGGGTGCTGATTTGATTATTGCATCAGACCATCCAATTCGTACTGAATTTTCTGTTCAAGCCATTTCTTCAGGGTTGAAAGTGGCGAGTTTTGTCTTGTTTCCAAGCATGGTGTTAAACCAGGAAGCAAGCCAGCTCGCTGAAATTAAAGCGGTAAGCCCTGGTTACCCATTGCGTGGAAAATTGAAGGCAGGTAGTCAATTATATGCAGCAGGTGTGGCAGTAAATGAAGGCCCAAAAAAAGGGAATGTTTGGGCCGAGCCTCGTCTTTTGACGCAGTTGGGTTTGCAGACGGGGGATAAAATTGAGTTGGGTGGGCTAAGCCTGACTGTATCTGCTGTTCTCACTCAAGAGCCGGATCGGTCAGGTGATTTTTTCAGTATCGCCCCCCGGTTGATGATGAATCTGGATGATCTGGCCAAAACAGGATTGATTCAACCGGGTAGCCGGGCTAATTATCGACTGCTTATAGCAGGTGACGCCCTTGCCGTTGAAAAATATCGTGCTTGGGCAGAGCAGCATATTGCCAGGGGTGAAAAGCTGGAAGGCGTGCAGGATGCCCGGCCTGAAATTCGTGCTGCCCTTGAGCGCGCCCAGAAGTATTTAGGGCTGGCTTCTCTGGTCAGTGTTGTGCTCGCAGCGGTAGCTGTAGCGGTTGCTTCACGCCGGTTTATGCGGCGTCATCTGGATGGATGTGCCGTCATGAGGTGTGTGGGGGCGAGTCAATCCTTGATTTTTAAATTGAATTTTTATCAATTTTTGTGGTTAGGAATAGCAGCAAGCTTGATCGGTAGTCTATTCGGCTATCTGGCCCAGACAGTTTTGGCTCATTGGTTAAGTTCTGTTGTGCCAGGAGAATTGCCACAACCCACATTGTTTCCAGTTGCGGAAGGGGTACTCACGGGCTTGGTATTGTTGCTGGCATTCAGTCTGCCTCCTTTGTTGCAACTCAGAAAGGTACCTACTCTCAGAGTCTTGCGCAGGGAATTGGGTGCGCCAGAGTATTCCAGTCTTGCAAGCTATGGTCTGGGTTTGATGGCAGTTGGTGGTTTGCTGATATGGAAAGCAGGCGATGTCACTTTGGGTGTGTATGCTTTTGCAGGATTGGCTATGGCCATGATACTGGCTGCCCTACTAACCTGGGGACTGATTCTGGGTATTACAAAATTGCGCAAGTATGCCGGTTCCTCCTGGTTTTATGGTCTTGCAAATGTCAGTAGACGCGGAATAGGAAGCGTGGCTCAAGTGGTGGCATTTGGACTAGGTATGACAGCTTTGTTATTGCTTACTTTAGTACGCAGTGATTTGATGACCAGTTGGCAAACCACCTTGCCTCCTGAAGCGCCTAACCGGTTTGTAATCAATATACAGCCAGATCAAATTATCCCTATGCAGCAGTTTTTTAAGTCTGCACGGGTTAGTGTCCCCCAAATATTACCGATGGTGCGTGGACGACTAGTGTCGATTAACGGCAAGAAAATATCGGTTGCCGCATTCCCGGATGATCGAGCGCGAAGACTGGTTGAAAGGGAGTTTAATCTATCCTGGTCTGATCAACTTCAAACTGACAATAAAGTTGTTGCAGGGCGTTGGTGGCAGGCAAGTGATAAAGGCAAAGCTTTGCTCTCGGTAGAAGAGGGTATTGCCAAGACACTGGGTATACAACTTGGTGACGAATTGACATACGATGTGGCAGGAAGCCGGATAACGGCCAAAGTGAGTAATTTACGTAAAGTGAATTGGGATTCGTTCAATGTGAATTTTTTTGTCGTGGCGCCTTCAGGTTTGTTGAATGATTCACCAGCAAGCTATATTACGAGCTTTTACTGGCCTGAAAGCGATGGCATTCTACTTAACCAGATGGTTAAAAGGTTTCCTAACTTTACGGTGATTGATGTGGCGGCAGTGATGACGCAAGTACGCAGCATTATGGAGCGCGTGGCGAGTGCAGTAGAATTTGTATTCTTATTTACGTTGTTAGCTGGGTTGATGGTACTGTATGCGGCAATTTCAGCCACGCAGGATGAACGAATTTTTGAGAATGCAGTGATGAGAACATTGGGTGCAAGCCGACGTCAATTATTGGCAGCACAATTAACAGAGTTTGTTTCTATTGGGGTGCTGTCCGGATTTGTTGCTGCGTTGGGTGCGAGTGGAGCAAGTTACGTGTTGAGCACCCGCATATTAAATTTACCATTTCACTTTAATCCATGGATTTGGGTTGCAGGTATCGTGCTTGGCGGGGTGGGTATCGCATTTGCTGGATGGCTCGGAATAAGGAAAACCTTGAATCAACCTCCACTTTTGACCATTCGTAGTGCTATTAATGGTTGAATGCACTGTTCAAGTGCCTAAAATGGTTGTGCTTTAAAGTTGATATTATCTGCAGGAACTTTTAAGCGTATGAATATTAATAAATTATTAATTTCTTCTTTTTATTGAATGAATAAGCATGAATCTTGCTTGGTACTAGGGTTATGACTTGGCTTAAAAAAACAGTGGAGCACCAAAGGCAAGGGTTATCCCAATTTCTGCAGCGGCCTTTGAATGAGGTGGCGCATAACGCTTCAGTCGTATGGAGTGATATGGATGCGCTGGATCGGGTGTTGAATCAGAGTTTGTCGCAAATTCCTCTTTGCCAAGTGCTCTATGCGCTTAATACAGAGGGTATACAAGTAAGCTCTAACATTTCAACGCTATCTATTGATTCTGAAAAACGCGGTCAAGATCTCTCCTTGCGCCCTTTTTTTGCCAATGCTGTTCCCCGAACAGGGGTGCTGCTTTCTGAGGTTTATATCAGTCAGCTTGGTGGTGGCGCATGTATCACTGCGGTTCAACCAGTCTCGAAAAATGGCACTATGCTGGGGTTTGTAGCTGCGGATTTTTATTTGCGGGATTTACCGTTGCTGGAAGAGCCGGCTGCCAAGCAAAGTAGTTGGCGTCAGATGAAAGGTGATCCGGCAATTCGTGGCACTCTGTTTATGCAAGAACGTGCTAAGAGCGCTATGGACGATCAGATGGACGATGTGATAGCAATCATGGACGAACTCATCTGTGAGCGTGGCGTATTTCATGGCAAGCTGCATTTCTCCAGTTCTCGCGCAACACTCTGGCTGACTGATGATCCTTATCGTTATCGACTGCATGTGCTGGATGAGATTATCGACCCTGCCGTTTGTCTGGCATATCCAAACCGGGGATACTCCCCGCAGGCAATTGTTTTGCCAGAATTGGTGAGGCCTGTTTTTGAGCGTTTCAAACTGTTAAGAGATGCAGATGAAAATATATATCTGCGCTCAGGGTCGTTGAATGTGATCAATGGCATGGTGGGGCTAACATTTTCCTGTGATGGCTCTCACTATATGACTGCGGAGGAATTTCTTGAGAAGGATGAGGCTTTTTGGTTCGGAACAGTTGGTTCACCGGGTGCAGTGCTTCCAAAATAGAAGCGGGTTAGCTAGCACATCTCAAACTCGTCAATTTAAACCGCTTTAAATTCTAAGTTTTCAACATAATCAATTTGCTAAATTCAAATTGACCTGCGTGGCGAGGCTGGAATCTAATGAAAAATTCTGCTTAATTTTGACGATATGATAAGATTTTCAGCTTTTGGTGTTGGAGAGCGTAATGAAAATCGGTACCCCTCTTAGCCCCTCGGCAACGCGTGTCATGCTCCTGGGTAGTGGTGAATTGGGTAAGGAAGTCATCATTGCCCTGCAACGGTTGGGTGTGGAAGTCATTGCGGTTGACCGTTACGCCAACGCACCCGGTCATCAGGTGGCGCATCGGTCGCACGTCATTAACATGGCTGATGGTAAGGCACTTAGAGCCCTGATTGAACAAGAAAAACCGCATTTAGTGGTGCCAGAAATTGAAGCCATTGCTACGGAAATGCTGGTGGAAATCGAGCGAGCTGGTCTGGCAGAGGTGATTCCCACTGCACGAGCTGCACAGCTAACCATGAACCGGGAAGGTATTCGTCGTCTTGCAGCTGAAACTTTGCAGTTGCCTACTTCACCCTATGCCTTTGCTGAAAGTCTGGAAGCGCTGCAATCGGCTATTGATCGTGGTATCGGCTATCCCTGTGTGATCAAACCAGTCATGTCATCCTCAGGAAAAGGCCAATCTAAAATTGATGGACCCGATGATGTGAAAGCAGCTTGGGATTATGCAGCCAGCGGAGGTAGGGTAGAGCTTGGAAAAGTGATAGTAGAAGGATTTATCGATTTTGATTATGAAATCACTCAGCTCACAGTTCGCGCTATAGGTGAAAAGAATCAGGTGGAGACATATTTCTGCGAACCTATAGGCCACTTGCAGGTGAAAGGGGATTATGTGGAAAGCTGGCAACCGCAAGTGATGAATGAAGTCGCATTGCACAAATCCCGTGAAATAGCCAAAGCCGTTACCGATAACTTGGGCGGACGTGGCATTTTTGGCGTGGAATTGTTTATTAAAGGTGATCAAGTGTGGTTCTCAGAGGTCAGCCCACGCCCTCACGATACTGGTATGGTAACAATGGCAAGCCAGGTTCAAAGTGAATTTGATTTGCATGCCCGGGCAATTTTAGGGCTGCCGGTGGATGTTTCCATGCGTGCGCCAGGTGCCAGTGCCGTTATTTATGGTGGCATGGAGGCAGAAGGTATTACTTTTGAAGGTGTGGATAAGGCATTACGTGTACCGCAAAGCGATATCAGATTGTTTGGCAAGCCCGTTGCATTTGAACGTCGCCGAATGGGTGTGGCACTGGCAAATGGAAAAGATACCGAAGAAGCGCGTGAGCGTGCCAAGTTGGCTGCTAGTTTGGTAAAGCCAATCAAGTAGTCAATAATCTGATTTTAGTCAGTCATTTAGAAAGTGGAAAGGCAAGATGGAAACGCATTACAGTCGGTTGGGTGGGGAAGATGTGGTTCGCCGAGTAGTGAACCGGTTTTATGATTTGATGGATGAAGATCCTGACTATTATGGGATACGTAAGCTTCACCAAAAGGATCTTGCAGAAGCACGGGAAAAGCTGTTTATGTTTTTATCCGGCTGGATGGGTGGCCCGCAGTTATTTGTCGAAAAATTTGGTCATCCCATGTTACGGCGCCGGCATATGCCTTTTGAAATAGGGGAGTCTGAACGTGATCAATGGATGGCGTGTATGGCTCAGGCAATGAAAGATGAAGGCGTGGATGAGCAAATGCAGAAAGAGTTGGTTCAGGCATTCTGGAAAACTGCTGATTTTATGCGGAATAAAGCAGGCTGATCATTTGGAAAATGACAAAATATTCATTAATTTGAATGGCTAATTAAGTTATATTACACAAATATCACTTCGCACTGTATTTTGAGGAACTCAAATGAATAAATTAGGACTGGTTGGATTGTTGCTGGCTTCAGCGCTTTCAGTTCCTGCCGTTGCTGGTGGAATAAATGGTGATGCTGTCATCGGTGGCGCACTCGGAGGTGCGGCAGGAGCGGCAATAGGCTCAGCAGTTGGTGGTCGTAACGGTGCAATTATCGGTGGTGGACTTGGTGGTGCCACGGGTGCTGCAGTGGCAACTTCTGGCCAAAGAAATGAAAGAACAAGAAGAGATGTCGTTTATGTCAATGATGACGACTATGATCGTCATGACAATGGTCGCCATAGAGGCCATTACAAGCATAAGCACAAGCATGGTCACGACTATGATGATTAATTGGGAGAAAACCTTAACTAAACGGTGCTTTGTATAAAGTAGCCGTAGAAACACTAAAACCCCATCGCTAAATCGATGGGGTTTTGTTTTTTGGATACCCTGTCAGATGCAATCAGACAGGGTAGGCAGTTCAGGATTTAAGTATTAAAGCGTTGAGGTAGTAGTGTTCGAGAGTAAATGCAATAAAAAAGCCATTTAAATTCAGTTGGTTGAGTTTGCATGAAATTTCAACTTATAATGCCGGATTGGCCTGTGAAAAAAATTAAATAATAATATCAACAGGTTGTTTTAATCACTGTCTCTTAAAGAAATATTAAATGGTAAAAAAGAAAAACTGGCTATCTACAAAGCCGTGTCTGCTATTGATTTGCATCGGGTTAAATCACGTTACAACATCGATGGCTGCAACAGCGGCTTTACCATCAGAAGACATGTATTTAGCTGATGTGCCTATAGTTTTGACAGCATCACGTCTATCTCAGCCAATTACTGAAGCGCCGGTAGCCATGACCATCATAGATCGAGAAATGATCAAGCAGTCAGGTGTGTGGGATTTGTCTGAATTGTTCCGTTTGGTTCCAGGTATGTTTGTCAGCTACCATTCAACTCGTGCATATGCGACAGATAGCACTGTTGCCTATCACGGGCTTTTGGTTGAAACCATGTCAAACCGAATGCAGATACTGGTGGATGGACGCACGGTTTATTCTCCTTTGTTTGGGGGGGTAATCTGGAGCGATTTGCCATTGGTTCTGGATGATATTGAACGTGTGGAAATTACGAGAGGGGCAAATTCAGTCACTCACGGTGCCAATTCTTTTCTGGGGGTAATTAATATCATCACTCGTCATTCTTCAGAGACGAAAGGGAAATTTTTATCCTTAACTACAGGTCGGAGCCGAGATGAAATGGTTGCTCGCTATGGTGGGAGTGACGGAGATCTTTCCTACCGGCTAACAGCAAGTTTGCGTAATGATAGTGGTGAAGATGAAAATCTGGTACGACCTACTACAACAGAATATATCTGGACGAAGAATAAATTTGATGACAAAAAAATTAAAACGCTGTCTTTTCGTGCGGATTATCGTGCCAGTCCGATAGATGAAGTGGAGTTCCAGCTAGGTTATAACGGAGGATACCGAGAACAGGGCGAGGTGCATGATGTCATGTCACTGGATAAAAGGGCTGATAATCATTTCGAACAACTCCATTGGCGCAGAGCAATGGAAGATGGTGGTGAATTGTCGGTGCAACTATATCATTTGGTTGAAAGCAGCTATGCCAAATTAGTGGATACAAACCCTGATAATTCGCCAGCCCCAAAGAATGGAGATGTAGTTGCACAACGTTATGATCTTGAAGTGCAACATACATTAATCCCCAGCAAGACAACTCGGATAGTATGGGGGGGGAGTGTTCGTCGAGATACGACTTATGCTCCGTATGAGTTGGGTGAAGCAAATAACCTTGATACTACCCGAACCTGGCTTTATCAGCTTTCCAGATTGTTTGGTAATGTAGAATGGCGCGCCAGGCCTGATTTGTTGTTTAATGTGGGCGCAATGCTGGAAAACAATAATTTTACCGGGACTGATATTACCCCAAGATATACGGTTAATTGGCATTTTTACCCAAATCATACGCTTCGTTTGAGTAAATCCAGAGCAACTCGCACACCTACGGTTTCAGACAAAGCCTATATGGAAGGTCAACGTTTAACTAAAAACCCATTGTTGGCCGACGTGACCCAAGAGCACGTTAGTTCTCTGGATATTGGGTATTTAGGGAAGTTTTCCTCGCTTGATGTGGATTTTCGCTTATTTAGGGATGATTATTCTGATTTGATTGTGCAAGAGAAGCAGCCTGTAGCAAGTGGTAATCTGAACTCTGGTAAGGCGCTAGTACGTGGTTTTGAGACTCAATTAAAATGGAATGTAACTGACCATACCCGTTTGATTTATAACTGGTCGCATGCAATTGTGAAAAGCGCTGATACAGACAAAGTTCCCTATACTAACTCTATACCAACCAATACCCAGAGCATGATGTTAACTCATCAATTTAGCGCACATTGGTCAGCCAGCCTGATGGGTTATCAGGTAGGAGAGGTACATTTCCGAAAAACCGGTGGTGGCCCGCAAGGCAGCGATCTGTATTTTATTCCTACCCATCGCCGCTGGGATGGGCGTGTGGGATACCAGTTCAGAGTAGGGCAAACCAAAGGTGAATTGGCTTTGGTAGTGCAAAACCTGTCTGATGCCAACTATTTTGAATTTCGTTTTGATAATGAACCACCTGGCAGAAGTGCCTGGTTGAACCTCAAGCTGGAAATGTAACTGGATAATTGCTGCACTTACTTTAAATTGGAGTAGACAATGAATCAAATAAAAAAAGAATGTCTTGTTATAAATGCTTCAGGAGAAGATCGCGTTGGATTGGTTGAAAAGCTGACTCAACAGGTGACCGCTGCCGGATGCAATATTGAACAAAGCCGTATGAGTGTGCTGGGTGGGCAGTTTGCCCTGATCATGCTGATAACTGGTGGGCAGGAAGCGTTGTCAGCGCTGGAAAAGCAGTTACCTTCTGCAGGAGAATCATTAGGACTGTCTCTGATTCATAAATGGACGCATAAAAAAGCAGCAAGAGATGCATTTATCCCTTATAACGTAGAAGTAGTAGCACTGGATCATCCCGGTATCGTACATAAACTTGCCCAGTTTTTTTCGATCAATGGTATTAATATTGAAGAACTTGAAACAGAAGCTTATCCGGCACCTCACACTGGAAGTCCCATGTTTGCAGTCCATATCACTGTGGGTGTACCTGCGGGTGATTCAATTGCCCGGCTAAGAGAGGGGTTTATGGCTTATTGCGACGATCTGAATCTGGATGCCAGTATAGAACCTGCAAGAAGTTGAGTTTTTGTCTGCTGAATGCTTAATGCTGAATTATGATGGTAACAATCTGTATTTATTTGTTTTTCATGTTCTTTATATTCCCTGAAAATTCATAGAAAACCATATGCAAATACTGGTTTTCTTTTAGCCGGATTACTCTAGACTTAGATCAGTTAATAAAATCACGAGGCGATGTCAATTAAATGGATATCAACGATTTTACTGATTCACAAGTCGTACTTTGCGATGATGATATTACCAATGTAATGATTCTGACAAAGCTGGCCGAAGTTGAAGGCGTCAAGCATATTCAGGGGTTTTCAGATCCACGCAAGGTACTTCCATTCATTCATGAGCGAGGTGGAGACATTGATTTGCTGATACTGGACCTGGAAATGCCCTATATGAGCGGATTTGATGTTCTAAAGGCTATTGCTCAGGAAATACCAGATCATACTTTTCCTATTCTCATCATCACAGGTCATCAGGAAAAAGAAATGCGCCACCGCGCCTTGCAGGAAGGTGCAAACGATTTTCTGGTCAAACCTTTTGATCCAGTTGAAGTAGCTCTCAGAATTCGTAACCTGCTAAACGTGAATAATGCACTGAAAATTCAGACTCGCTATGCTAAGGAATTGGAGCTGCAGGTGCAACATCGTACCGAAGAGCTAAGCAAAGCAAATGACATGCTGATTCATATTTTGGCATTAGCTGGTGAAATGCGTGATGGAGAAACCGGTAAGCACGTTGCAAGAGTGGGAAAGTATAGCCGTATTCTAGCAGAAGGAGCTGGCCTTCCCCCTGAACTCTGTTTCATGATTGAAAGAGCCGCCCCTTTACATGATGTAGGCAAGATTGGCATTCCTGATGGTATCTTGCTCAAACAAGGGCGTTTGATAGAATCTGAACGGAAAATCATGGATTCCCATACCACCAAAGGCCTTGAATTGCTGGGTGAATACGCATCAGATTCATTGTTGCTGCAGATGGCCGCCAGCATTGCACTGCATCATCATGAAAAATGGAACGGCACGGGTTACCCACGCCAGATCAAAGGGGAGTCGATCCCCATAGAAGGTCGTATCGCTTCCATAAGCGATGTTTTTGACGCTCTCACCACACGTCGTCCTTACAAAGAGCCATGGTCTGTTGAGCATGCCGTGGAATACCTCCAGGAAGAGGCAGGAAAGAGCTTTGACCCGAATCTGGTACATATCTTTATAGATAAAATGGACCAGGTCAAAGCGGTCAGGAATGAGTTAATGGACGCTGTATCTGTTTTGCACCATTAGCATCTTATAGAGAAAGATAAAAACAGATTTTGAATATGGGTCGTAAAAAATTACTCAGGGGAAGCAAAAATGAAAATATGTATCATTGCAGGTTTGCTGTTGATTGGTTTTATTTCCTTAAGTGCAATTGCTGATACCCCGGCAATGGGCATTGTTATCATGCATGGCAAGGGCGGAGCCCCCACCAAACACGTGGTAGATCTGGCAAATGATCTTAAAGGGAAGGGCTATCTCGTTGCCAATATTGAAATGCCCTGGTCTGGTAGCCGGGATTATGATGTAGATGTCAGCCATGCAGAGGCGGAAGTTGAATCAGCTTTGACTGATTTACGCAGTAAGGGTGCAAAGGCAGTTTTTGTTGCGGGGCATAGTCAAGGTGGTGTATTTACTATTTACCTTGCCAGGCAACATATTGTAGATGGATTGATAGCCATTGCACCAGGTGGTGACGTTGGGAATAATACGTTTCAGGAAAACCTTGGGGAACACGTAGCCCAGGCCCGGAAATTAATAGCTGATGGGAAGGGAAACGAGAAAACCGGATTTTATGATTATGAAGGTAAAAAAGGTAAGTATGCGATCAATACAACACCAGTCAATTACCTGAACTGGTTTGACCCTGAAGGCCCCATGAGCTTGAAACGCTCTGTAAAGGAAGCAAATTCGAATATCCCGATTTTATGGATCGTGGCAAAAAATGATTACCCAGCACTAAGACGGGTCAATATTCCTTTGTTTGAAAAGCTACCCCCCAATAAACTGACGAAATTTTACGAAGCCAATTCTGATCATCTGGGAGCACCTTCCGCATCACTGGATGAGATTGTGAGATGGACTGTGCAAGTGGCAAATGCGGTAAAACCCTGAAGTGTAACCTTACTTACCCATTTTTTATTGTGGGTTGTAGAATTTACATACGGTTGATTAAAAAAAGCGTTTAGAAAATATACGGACAATTCAATTGTCCGTATCAATGTAGATGTCAGGATTAAATGGCTTGTCGTGAAGCCACTATAGTGGCGACACTTCGTTTAATTCCTAACCTCATGTTTCAACGACCCCCAATCTTGGATTCAACACATCCTGTACTGGTGCACTCACGTTCCCTTTCTTTTAAAAAGGACAGTCGATCCGTGGTCATGGTATTTGCACAATCAAGGTTCACAAAGAAACCTGTACTATCTTCTTTACTGCATTGATCGTTACGCTCTTTAATCCATGACAGTTGTCCACGCTTGAGTGTGTCTTTAGTAGCAGGGTTAAGATGTGTCTTCAGTTTGCCATAAGCAACATTTAAATCGTGATCAACTTGTGAGAAGAGATTGCCCGCACAATACACCTGATCAAAAGCGGTTTTCGGAGTTGCACAGCCCGCAGCATGGGCGCCTGCAGACAGAAGTGTTAAAGTTAAAGCAAGACCAATTTTTCTCATTACAATTTATCCTTGGGTTATGAAGTGTTGTTAAATATCGTTTGATTTATGAACTTGGCAATCATGAATGCCTTTTGAAATGGCATGGGCAATTTGCTGTTGTACATTCGATTTATTCAGGCGAAGTGCCTCATCAGGATTCGCGATGACACCGATTTCAATTAAAACAGCTGGAATAGATGCTGTTTTAAGCACAACGAGGTCATCATAGCGGTGAATGCCAAAATGACTATCAATCAGCGGTCGATTTTCACCCGATATTGGCGTGGCATGATAAAGCGAAGGTTTTTCACCAATGGCAAGCAGTTGCGCCCCAATTATTTTGGCACAACTCAAACTTTGCTCGAAATGCGCATTTTTCTCTGAAACGAATAGGGCGAATCCTGAAAACTCCCGCCGACGACCGGCATCAATCCACTCTTGCAGTATGGAGTCATGATGTATTGACACAAATAGATCAGCATCGGGCGCCAGAGTAACGCGCTCAGTTAACTTGATATCTTTGCCATCAGCAGAAACCCGTAACACGCGATCGCCACCAGCAGTTAAGTCTTCGGCAACAGCATTGCTCATATCCAAGTTATATAAATACTCAACACGACCATTAGCACCCATTGCACCTGGATGCTGTGGTGTATGCCCGGTATCCACGACGATGTAAGCTGCACTGGCAATTTGAACGGCCAATAATATAAGTAAAAAAAAGCTCGTTTTTAAAAGTGTAAACATTTTGTATTCTTAATTTGGAATCGACACTGGCAGTTTATGGTGGTAACTCAGTGCCTCAGTTTGGCCCGATTATGTAAGATTAAGGGGTGTTCTGATTGATTGTTTAATCTTTAATCAAGACCTTGATTATATTCGAGAAAGGTACTCGTTTTACCTTTCTTGAAAATGGGCGGTTTTCATTGTAAAACGTTTGTGTGAACACTAAGGAATTTCCAATGGAGTTAATGGGGTTGTTTTTGTCGATATTATCCTGCTCATCCTTGAATCCGCCACATACAATAAGCTTGGTGTTGTTTAATTACTTCTTAAATCAGGCAATGGCGGATCCTGATAGGTTTCGTCTATCTTGACCCCTTGTGCACGCAGTTTGGCTTCTGCTGCGGCACGCAGAGGGGCTAATTTGGCAAGTTCGGCGGGTAGTCGAGCCTTCCATTCTTTACGATGTTCACCACCCACATAGCCGCGATAGAACTCGTTTTCTGATTTGAGGTTGAAGCTGATTAAATATGCACCAGGTTTGGTAGGGTCGGTGAGCGAGGACTCTCTGGTGAAATTGACTGTTAGGAAAATATGGTCTGCATAGAAGCGCCAGTCAGTGCGGCTATCTATTTTCATCCATTCTTCGAATGTAGGTACATAACTTGCGTCCAGCGATGTGTAGTCATCAACAAGTTGGTAATCTAAAGCATCCTTGCCACGTAAGCGAGGCATGCTGCGGGTGATATTCATTTGCCACCCAGCCTGTACAATCTGCTGCAAAATGGCGTACATCTTCAATCGGGCTTCGTCGTGGGGGATGCGATCTGGGGCCGTAATGCCCGCGTTAATGCTAAATTCAGTCAATCCTTCGTTTGCCTCATCTCCTAAGTCTTGCCCTGCCATAACACTCATTACATTTTCAATTACAAACGAATATTTTCCATGCTCAATAGTGACAGATCCCGGTGTGGCCTGTTTCCAATCTACGTCATAAAAATTCACGCCAGCAGGTTGATGTTGGATTTTAACCAAAGCAGGATAACGTTGGGCAAATGCAGTTCCCTGCTCGCCGATTTTAATACTGATCTTTGACATGGGTTTTGATTCCTTATTAGCGTTTGGTTGACAGCCTGTGAATATAAACAGGCTGATACAGATTAGGGATAGCAAGCGATACATATGGTTGCGCCTTTGCTTGATTATTTATCGGACATGTCCATCCAGATTGCGATGGTGCGGAGTTCATTTTCCATAAAGGCTGGATATTTTTTCATTAGAAAATGGAAACGTTCCGCTGCTTTTCCTATCCAATTCATGCGGCTTTTTAATTCTTCCAGTTTGATATCCTCCGGCGCAACAGACTTGAGTTCAGCATTATCTGTAATGCACGCATGGGTAAACACCAGCTCCAGCTTGGGGCTTGCCCAATTCACCCAGGGACTACGTTGCCTTCCCACCCATTTCGCAAAATCAGGGGCATCATAAATCAGCGGTTGTAGAATGACACCTTGTTCGTGGTCGGCGATTTTGAGGAGATGTTTGAGCTGGTGGTCTTGCCGTTTACTGAGCACGGTATCTTCCTCAATCTGCTTCACAAACGCAAACCCATCCTTGATATACCCCGACACCTGCATATTATTGATCTTGGGCAATGCCTCCGATTTCCAGGGAAGCTGGTTCATTTGTTTTTGCACAGCCGGAACATAATTGGCCGCACTGCGGCTACTGAGGCATTGGTCAAAGTGGGAAGGGTGTTTGGTGTAATACCAATGCCAGCCACTGATGTCACAGAATAACCACAAATTACCTTTGCCCAAACCTTCTTTAACATTTTTGATTGAAGTTACACGAAAGTCTTCAAGTGAACACGCCACCGTCTTGCTCGCAAAAGCCCCCAACGCCATCCAGTAAAAACGGCCTTTTTTAGTGACATCGCAACCGTCTTCCAGTTCCAAATAAAAGCGGGCATAGGTAGCGGCAATGCGGCGTGCACGTACCGCATAATTACTAACCAGTTTATCCTGAAACTTACCTGTCGGGGTACAGAGACGCAAGGTACTCCATTGTTGCGCGATGGACCACGCAGTGTTGCAATCACACTGAACACCTACGCAGGAATTAGCCGTGGTGTTCGTCATTGCGGTAATGGTCGTTGGATCAGCCATGTCTCACATCCTGAATGATATTATTAAGTATCTTGCCAGCAGGCAAGAACATTATGCTTATAGGCTTACTTCGTGCCACTGCAACGCAAATGTGACGGGCTCGCTTGCAACCGTGCCCGTACGAAGCGAATTGCCCTCGGTATCTGTTTCCGCAAAATACTTGCCGCCAGCACTTTTTATGCTGTACGGCAGGGCGCCCATCGGGTTGCCATTGGGATCGAGTACGACAAATGCTTCATCAAACAAATTTTCACCAGAGTCTAAGTTTCCAGCCAATCCAGCGTTGACTAACAAATTGGGCAAAATACCTAACTCAGCTGCCTTACTCCCTCCACCCCCAAACGGATGATTCGCCCCCTTAACCGAGAACGTCCCCGGACAAGCAAAAGTAATATTTCCTCCATCCAGCGTAATAGACGACTGCCCAGCCTGCAACGTAATCTTGGTATTGGCCATGATCTCGATCTTGTCATTTACCGAAATCAACGTGACCGCCTTATCTGCCAGAATCTCCAGTTGGTCAGTATGAGCTTGAAGCGAAACCGGCCCATTAGCCGCAAAAGCCTGAATACCGCCTGCATGGGTAAACAGAGAAGTCGCATTACCCGATACTCCCGCAACCGTATGAGCTGCCGCCAGATGCATATCAGACTGGCTGGTCCACTGTATTTGCTCCCCGGCAAACATCACCGTAGAAGCAGGGGTAGCAAAATTGATACTGGTCGGGCTATCCAGCAACACCACAGGAGTCGCAAACTGCTCAACGGGTTGAGCAGCATCCAGGCTTTTAGTACCTGAAACTGACTTTTGTGCTGTTTGCCCATTCACCGAACCGGCATAATGACCTTTTTGCGCAGGATCAATCGAAGTAATCAAATCAGCATGGCCCTTGTTAGCGGCTTTACTGCTCAACGCCGACTGATGCGTCGCTGCCTCACACAATACTTTGGAAAGCTCCGCCGCTCCCTTCAATTGCGCTATCGCTTCAGACGCATCCAGTTGGGTTGAAGCCACACTCGTCCCCTGAGCATTGCGTGCAGACGTGGAAACCAGCAAACCGGCACCAGCTCGTACCACGCCCCAGGCATCGGTACGCAACTCAAATCCATTCCCTCGATAGCTGCCGCGGTGGGCAGAATCTGGTGATTGGGATACCAGATAGCCCAGATTCAACTGAGAAGCCGCGGTACTGGTCGCCAGACGCATGCGCAACTGATTTTGGGAGTCATCTACCACCCACTGGTTATACCCCTCACCGGCGCCATCCAGATTGTGACTATGCAACCCGGACAATACACCTGCATGGTTGACTCCGGAATCGACACCGGCAGAGTAGGGAGGTAAATCCGAACCGTTAAACAACTGCGCCACAATCACCGGGCGGTCCATATCGCCTTCGATGAAGTCCACCAGCACCTCGCTGCCGATGCGCGGGGTAAACACCGTTCCCCAGTTAGGCCCTGCTAAGGTTTCTGCTACCCGTACCCAAGTGCCGGAAGTTTCATTGTTGGGGGCGTTGCCGTGGTCATCCTGCTTGCCAGCGGCACCTGTTTCAGTCAGGCCGCCTGTATTGGGTTTGTTGCCACGTTGCCATGCAAATTGAATCTTGATGCGATGGTCGCGTTCTGTCGTCAACGGAGCATTCTCCATACCGACAACCAGAGCTACTTGAGCCCCTGTAGCAGTAGGGGCACGACGGTTCACCATGGCGCTTGGCACAAGTGGTACAGATTCACGCACACTGCTAAAGCGGTTGCGATAGGTGCCCCGTTCCAGATTGTTTAAAGTAGAAAGAGTAGCAACGCTGGCATCCAGATTATTGGCGGCATCATGTTCAACCCATAAAACCGTAAATTCGTTTGTCCCCAGGGGATAATGCTCGTGCTGGGTTAGATGAAAAGCATGGCCAGCGGTTAATTGACGTACTGCGCCCGCCCCTGAAAATGTTTTATTGAATGATTCCAGCGCCTGCAGGGTGAGATCACTATGCTGATCTGCATCGGAAGTATTGGTAAAGTACCGTTCACCAGAGCCGTTGTAGACAGAAAGCATGGGTAATTCGCCAGCGTTCAAACTGGATGCATGTTCGGCGGCGGGGGCGCTGACTTGAGTGTAGTCCCAGCTTGCCACGGATACTGCGTTAGACTGAATTTGGCGCTGTGAACCAAACTGGTTTATACCATCTTCGGCTTCAGTAGCTCGCACGCCATGAAAGCGAATGTCAGCCCCGCCTGGCATGGCAGGTTTAGCGGCCTTGGCATCAAATATAATTAGTTGGTGTTTGGCATGTGCTATTGCCTTGCCAGCGTTTCCAGTGGATGAGGTGTCACTATCCTGTTCATGTTCAAATCGCCAGTTCAAACCTTCAGATGCTAACAGGCGGGTAAAAAATGCGAGATCGTCTTCTCGGTATTGGGTGCAGATAGGCCGTATGGTTTGAAATTGTGTCACTTCGAATTTAAAGTTGGCCTGAGAATAATCAGCAAGCAGCTCAGTTACGATGTCTTGTACATTTTTATCCTGAAAAATGAAACTGTCACGTCGCAATTTCAGAAAAGCCAGGAAGGGCTCAAGTTTTAAGCTGTAACGTGCTACGCCACCATCGGCACCTAGCCAGGCTGCTTCTGTACAGTAACCATGCCATGCACGACGACTGCCATCGGCTTGTAACAACCATAGCGTTATTTCCTCCCCGATGAATTGTTTCAGATCTAGTTGGGTAGAAACGCTCAGGGCTTCAATATTAAAGCAAAATAATTCGTTAACTGCTTCGCGCCCGGAAAAACGCTCTACTACCAAAGTTTCAGGTAGGTCCGATGTTTGGGCAGTCTCAAGCGTTATAAGTCGGGCATGTTGCGATAAGCCTGTACCAAATATGGTGGCAATGGCCGATTGCAGGGTGGACTGAGTAATCATGTGACATGAATCCGAAACGTTGAAGCGCGCTTGAAACAAATGCCATTATCGACATTTTTTTCAAAAGTGAAAATAGAACCAGATAGTGGCATAACTCAGGGTAAAGTAATCGTGAGGTTAGCTGCAGGCGGTGCTAGCCTGATGAGATTGCTGTAGCCGTTAATGCTCGCTTCTGTTGAACTGGCCAACATCCAGTTCAAACCTATAAAACCGGTCAAAGCTATCAGGGCAAATACAGAGCAGATCACCCATAGTGGTACTTCATTTCGCAGTTTGTTTGCGATTGTATCCGGGCGCTCCCAGAAGGGGGCAAATGGCGCCCGTTTGTTTTTCATATGAGCAATTTCATCCCCCAGGCGCGCAGTCAGGTAATTGAGCTTTTCGGGGCCTTCCAGTATATATTTACCCTGAAAGCCTAATAGCAGGCACATGTGGAATACTTCCAGTGCCTGAAGATGTGCTGAGCCTTTGGCGCGTAGTGTTTCCAGTCGATTAAAGAAATTTTCACCGGCAAGCTGGTCGCCAAACATGACTAGCTGAAGCGGGTGGCGTTCCCAGTTGTCGCGAATTTCAAACTTGGAGTGCAAAATGATTTCATCTACTGCAGCACAAAAAGCATATTTTGCATTGTGAATATCATCAGCAGATGCATCCAGTTTTTTTGCATTACGCTCAAAATCATTCAGGAATTTTTGCATTTTGTTGGAAAATGTCGTTTCGTCCTGAGGGGTGCATCGGTTTTTAAGCATAAATAGCGCGTAAAACCCGTCGTACAACAGATCCATTAATGAATGGGGTGTGAAAGACACATCTGAAATGGAACGGTGGTCTCTGATGTCACCAAGTAAGGAAGGTGGGGAAGAAATTGTCATGATGTAACCGCAAAAAGTTCAAGTTTAAGATCAGCTATGCCAGATGGGACATAAATTGAGATGGATTGCGCCTGAAGCATGCGCTCGTAAATAGGGCCTTTGTGTTCAATCGAAAAATAGTAAGTATCGGGTCGAACCGGGATAGCGGAAGGAACTTGTGGCGAATGAACCAATTTCACGCCAGGCATTGCAGAAAGTACAAACTTATCAACGTCATCCGGCGCACCTACTTTAAAACGCAGTGGTACAACATCTACGAGTTCAATAGCTGGCATGGAAGCATTTACAGCCAGGTAAAATGTTGTTTTTTCATCAATCTTGCCAGAATCCAGCATGCCATGATGATAAGAAGGTTTGATTTCGGATAAAGAAATTGAAAAGTATTTCGATGAGATGACCGTATCAAGCAGTTCTCTGATAATTGAATAGAGTTTGGTAAAGCTGGGCTCTGGGTCGTGATGCTGATATGGCGGTATATCAGTGAGTGAGTAGTGCTTGGAAAACGTCAATAGCGCGCCTGCCAATCCAAGTAGCTGTTCATACAGTCTTTCAGGATGGAGCATTGGGTGATGAAAGTAATGTGAAAGCGAAGCAAAAGCCGAACTTGCTGTATGTAGCAGCCAAAAGGAGGATATGTCGCCTGAACGAAACTCAATGGTGTTTTTGCTTGGTTCGCGATGGTGTCCGTATAATGCGTTGACCTTCGCTTGTAATGCATCCAGTAGTCTTCTCAGTTGCATATATAAAAATGGTGAACTGCGGATTGACAGGCAGGGTGGCATAAAATTCTGGTCTATTTCAAAACCGCCGGTTGAAACGCGACGCAGTCTCACCAAGGGCAAACTGACATATGAATCGCGAGGTTCTAGTTCAGACACTAAACGTACAGATTTTTTTAAGTAAGTGAGTTCTGCTTGTGCTGCTTGAGTAAAAAGATCAGGTGTTTCAAGGTTAGCTTGTGTATAGCGTACAGAATTGTTGCTGTGGCCTGTGGGTGAAAAATTACCGCCAAAATGCTTCAATGATGGTATTGCCGCATAGTACGTAATGGATTGTTGTGATAGTGGTATATCACTTAAATCAACTGCATCAGGCAATTCGTCTTCACCCGGGGCCTTGAAAATCTCCCCATCCTGAAAAATCAATGAAAGAGAGATTAAACGCAGAGAATTGTTTGCCAACGCATCCAGATCCAGCTGAACAGCGCTTATGCCCCATAAGTAAGGATGCAAAGCATTGGCAGTTTCATGAAGTCTCCCTTCATGGTACTGGTCTTGTTGCTGAAAATGTTGCGGGCGTAAAAAAAGTCCTTCGCCCCATAATACTTTAGATGTCAGATTCACGTTACTAGTCTCACTGAGTAATTTCTAAGGTGCATATTTCGCAGTTTATGTATTCTGACATCGCACATCTGAAAGAAATTTATTTGCGCCAGCATTTCCTTCAGTTGTGATGCCAGTTCCTACAGATATTGCGCAAGCATGCAAACCAATAGCTATGCCGGATTTTTCAGCGTCTTGTGCAGGAAATGCAACCTTCCAGCGTTGAGGGGCAGGAGCGCGAAAAAGTGCTACTACACCAATGAAGTAAGCCTCTTGAGTCACTTTCTCCATAGCTTCATAGCGCTGCCCAGGGATAAGCGTGACTTCCTTTACCTCAATCAAGTCTGCCCCCAAAATTTCTTTTTCTTGTTGGAGATTAAGAAAAGTATTGTATGTTGCCTGCTGAAAAGCGTTGTCTTGCTTAAGTTTGTAAATTCTGACTACCAGTGCAAGAGGACGCCCAGCCGAATCGGAATTTAAATTCTCGCCAGCATGAATCTTGATTGACATGTTGCGTGGCGGTTTTTGTGCGTCAGTCAGCTCAGGGCCTGCCGGTTTTTTTATACCGGAAGCTTCAAGAACCAGATTTGCAACTTGACCAACAGCTGAAGCGGCGCCTACAGCAGCGCAACCTCCGGTAGAGAGCGTAAAGATCAGTAGCAATCCTCGAATCAGTAGACTGCATTTTTCATTTGACATGAATGGGTTGTAATGTTTTCCAAAAAAAGCAAATAACCATGTCAAACAAATATGACATAAAATAATTTTTGATGATTTTATTATTTCAACATATATTAGGTCAAGCTTAATTTGATTTAAGTACGTTGTACTAGATATTTTTATAAACATACCGTAGAATATGCTATTGTATTGATGTGGTGATGGAGAAATTTATTAATGTTAAATAGTAGAAAAAGCTTATTATGTATGGCGTTTTTATCTTTGTTGCTGAGTGGCTGCGCTGTTCAGCCTAATAAAACGGCGCAAGAAAATGCGACGTCACTGAAAACTGCAATATCAGAGGCAAATGAAGCTTACCAGGCAGGTCAGGCAGATAAAGCTCTGGTTATGTTTAAAACAACCGCAAATTCTTTTCCAGCGGATAAAACGCCTTGGGTACGTATCGCACAAATAAAATTTGATTCGGGTAATTATGGGGATGCCATTGTTAATGCGCTAGAGGCATTGCAACGTGATCCAAATGACAAAATTGCTAACAGTATTGTGGCAGTGAGCAGCTTGAGGCTTTCTACAAAAAGTTTATCGGTATTGCGTAGCCAGAATGATTTGACTGGTTCTCTTAAAACAGAAGCACAGGACTTGGCAAAAGTGCTGCGTGAAAGTCTTGGAGAAACCGTATTGGTCCCATCACAAGAAAAGCCAGTCATGAAGACAGTTGCTAAAGTTCGTAGTGCTTCACACTCTACTCGGAGAGCATCAAAATCAGCACCAGTAAGTAAGCCTGAAGCAAATGATACAAAAGAGGATTCCAGAAGTTCAAATCCTTTTGGTGCATTGAAATAGGTTTTTTTTCTGATAATTGACTTGGCTGTAATTATTAGCAGCTTGGTCAAAATTTTTATGGCATGAGGTTCTATATGGCAAAAAAAGAAAGTATTCAAAAGCGTTTACAAAAAATTCGCCCTCCCCGGGTGCAGATGACCTATGACGTTGAAATTGGTGATGCAATCGAAAGTAAAGAACTTCCCTTTGTAATGGGGGTTGTTGGTGATTTCAGCGGCAATTCTGATGTGGCTCAAGCGCGTTTGAAAGATAGGAAGTTCATTAATATTGATAATGACAATTTTGATGAAGTATTGAAGGCAGTTGAACCGAAAGCGGTATTTCGCGTGCCTAATCATTTAAGTGATAAAGGTGGCGAATTTGCAGTTGAACTGAAATTCAAGTCTATGGAAGATTTTCGCCCTGAGTCAGTTGTACAGCAAGTTGAGCCATTACAAAAACTGCTTGAAGCTCGCACAAAATTAGCTGATTTGCGTAACAAGTTGGCAGGAAACGAAAAGCTGGAAGATATATTGAATAGTGTGCTTACAAATACAGAGAAGCTCGCAAACCTGAGTAAACAAACTGCAAATCAAGGAGAAGATGATGACCGCACAGCTTAATTCAACTTCTTCTGCGACATCTGTAACTCAAGATGCCTCATTACTTGATCAAATTATTGAACAAAGCAAAGTAGCTAAATCTACAGTTGAACATGAGCGTGCAAAAGACATTATTTCTGAGCTGGTAAATCAGGTAATGGCTGGCACGGTTGTTGTTTCTGAAAACCTTTCAGCAACAATTGATGCTCGTTTAGCCGAGCTGGATCGTTTGATTTCTGATCAAGTCAGTGCAGTTATGCATGCCCCAGAATTTCAGAAACTAGAAGGTAGTTGGACTGGTTTGCATTATTTGATGAAAAACACATCAACAAGCCCAAACCTAAAAATCAAGGTTTTGAACGCAACAAAAAAAGAATTGGTTAAGGACTTCCAGTCAGCACTGGACTTTGATCAGAGCGCGATGTTCAAAAAAATCTATGAAGAAGAATTTGGTACTTTCGGTGGCGCACCATTCGGTGCATTGATTGGCGATTTCGAGATTACTCGCCAACCAGAGGATATGTATTTTATTGAGCAAATGTCTCATATTGCAGCTGCCTCACATGCGCCATTTATTTCTGCCGCTTCTCCTGAGTTGTTTGGCCTTGAAACATATAGTGAATTGGGTAAGCCAAGAGATTTATCTAAAATATTTGATACTGTCGAATACGCAAAATGGAAATCCTTTCGTGAATCCGAAGACTCCCGTTATGTAGGATTAACTTTACCGCGCTTTTTGGGCCGTTTGCCATTCAATCCAAAGGATGGTACTACCGTTGAAGGTTTCAATTTTGTAGAAGATGTGGATGGTAGTGACCATAGTAAATATTTGTGGTGTAACGCAGCCTATGCATTTGGTACCAAGTTGACCAAGGCTTTTGAAGATTTTGGCTGGTGTGCGGCAATTCGTGGTGTGGAAGGTGGCGGTTTGGTAGAGGATCTGCCGACTCATACCTTTAAGACAGACGAAGGTGAGGTAGCGCTTAAATGTCCAACTGAAATAGCTATCACTGACCGTCGTGAAAAAGAATTAAGCGACCTGGGTTTTATCTCATTGGTGCATTGCAAAAATACTGATTACGCGGCATTTTTTGGTGCGCAATCTGCTCAGAAGTCAAAAAAATACAATACTGATTCTGCAAATGCGAATGCTGTGTTATCTGCCCAGCTTCAATATATATTTGCTGTTTCACGCATTGCTCATTATATGAAAGCGATGATGCGCGACAAGATCGGCAGTTTTGCGGCTGCTTCCAATGTTGAGGATTTTCTTAACAGGTGGCTTTCGCAATATGTGCTGTTGGATGATAACGCCAGCCAGGAAGCTAAAGCACAGTTTCCATTACGTGAAGCCTCTGTTCAAGTTTCTGAAGTTCCGGGGCGGCCAGGTGTTTATAGAGCCGTATCGTTTTTACGTCCGCATTTTCAGTTGGATGAACTTTCTGTATCACTCCGTCTGGTCGCGGAGCTTCCACAATCGACCAAATCTTAATTTTATTTTCAAAAGGAATGTGAAAAATGGCAATAGATGTATATCTGCAAATTGAAGGCATTAAAGGCGAATCCACCGATAGTTCTCATAAAGACTGGATTGAGTGCAAGTCTGTTGCTTGGGAAGTGCTTCAGCCAAAATCAGCTACTTCATCAACTGGTGGTGGCCATACAGCAGAACGTTGTGAGCATAAAGAAATCGTGATCAACAAGTTGGCTGATTTGGCGACACCTTTGCTGTTGCAGAACTGCTCATCCGGTAAAACCATTCCTAAAGCCAAGATCGAGTTTCTTCGTGCTGATGGAAAAGGTGACCGTATCAAGTACTTTGAAATTGAATTGGTCAATGTGCTGATTTCTGATGTTGCGCCAAGCATTGCAGAAGGCGAAATTCTGCGTGAAAGCCTGAGCTTGAAGTACTCTCAGGTTAAATGGAAATATACTCAACAGAAGATTGGTGGTGGTTCTGGTGGTAATACTTCTGGTGGTTGGGATCTGAGTACTAATAAGACTGTTTAAGTTTTAATTGTGTTAAAAAAACCGCGGAGTTTAAATTCCGCGGTTCTTTTTTTGTTTGAATCAGGTGTTATATATGAAGGGTTTTGCTCCGGGTCTGTTTGATAGGTTAATGGGTGGTAATGGTTACTCATCAACATTCAGTACTGTTTCACGGTTGTCTATGGAAGACCTTAAAGATACCGTTGCACGTGATCTGGAAGCCTTGTTGAATACACGTACTGTGATACACGAAGATCTCTTGAAGCCGTATCCTGAATGCAGCAAATCAATTGTTTCCTATGGATTAAATGACTTTGCAGGGTTGAGCCTTGCAAGCACAGATGACAGAGCTTATATCTGTCGTTGTCTGGAAAAAGCGATATCACAGCACGAGCCTCGCTTGCGGAATGTCAATGCCTCTCTTGAATTACAGGAAGGCTCAATAAATCGGCTGAATTTTGCCATTTCTGCGATGCTGGTTGTTCATCCTGCAAAAGAACCTGTGAGTTTTGATGCGGTTCTTCAACCATCCACTCTGCAGTATTCTATTAGTAAAACGCGCCGTACTGCACGTAAGGGAGAGTGATTTTGGACGAATTGCTTCCTTATTATGAACGTGAACTTGGATTTTTAAGACGGTATTCAAGAGAGTTTTCCGAGCGCTACCCAAAAATAGCTGGTGGTTTGCTTATGGTGGGTGAGGTTTGTGAAGACCCCCATATCGAGCGAATGATTCAATCTTTTGCTTTACTCAATGCGCGTACGTCCAAGCGACTAGACGATGATTACCCAGAGTTCACTGAAGCACTGCTTGACGTGCTTTATCCGCACTATCTTAGACCATTTCCATCCTGTTCCATTGCGCGCATGGATTATAGCGCTGCCGCTTCTCAACTGACTGTGGCAACGCAAATTCAACGTGGTACGGAACTGACTACTCGTCCTGTTAAAGGTGTAGCTTGTAAATTTAAAACGGCATATGACGTAACTGTCGCTCCATTGCGCTTGTCCCACGCTAAATTTGATCCGATTATCGAACCGCCTGAGTCGGTTGTGCTGCCACAGAATGCAACTTCCAAGATCAGTCTCTCGATTGTAACAACGACTGAGCAAGTAGGGTTGGCGCAACTTGGTATGAAGTCATTGCGCGTTTTTATTGATGGCGAACCTTCATTTTGTGCTGCTTTAAGAGATACGCTTTTTATGCGAACGGTCAAAGCGTATGTTGAGATTCCGCAGTCCCGGAAATGGATAGCGCTGAACAAAGCCCCGATTAGTGCTGTTGGGTTCGATGAGGATGAATCACTGATTCCTTTTTCTGCCCGGTCACATCCAGCTTACCGTTTGCTGACCGAGTATTTTGCTTTTCCTGAAAAATTTAATTTCTTTGCTATTGATCTGGAGTCGATTTCTAATATTTTACCTGAGGGTTGCAAGGAGTTTGTGTTGCATCTGGTGTTGAGTGGACTTCGTGCTGATTCGAATACCGCACGGATGCTAGGGACTTTGTCTGCCAATAACGTATTGCTAGGCTGTACGCCAGTAATTAATCTGTTCAAACAACGAGGTGATCCCATTCGCTTGACGCACACTTCTGCGCATTACCCTGTCGTTGCAGATTCACGTCGTGCTTTTGCCTATGAGGTGCATAGTATTGATTCGGTGAAATTGGTTCGCCAAACACCACAAGGCGAATCAGTTACTGAGTTTCGTCCATTTTATTCTTTGCGGCATGGCGAATCGCGTGAAAGAAAAGGACATTATTGGGTTATGCGGCGTGATGAACTCGTTGCAGAAAAAAGTCCCGGATATGAAACTGAAATTTCAATAGTGGATATTGATTTTGATCCTGCTGCTGTTGAAACTGACACCCTTAGCCTTGAATTGACTTGTTGTAACCGTGATTTACCAGCTTCTCTGACTTATGGACTCCCAGGCGGCGATTTGTTTCTGGAAGGTGGCTCAATTGTGCGTGCGATCAGCTTTTTGCGTAAACCCTCTGAACCATATCGCTTTGAACGTGGCCCCGGTGCACATTGGCGATTGATTTCTCATCTCTCCTTGAACCATTTGTCTCTTGCTAAAGGCGGGTTGGAGGCATTTCTGGAAATTTTGCGCTTATATGATTTACCCCGTTCTGCGATTTCACAGCGGCAGATTGGTGGAGTAGTGGGTATAGAACATAAGTCGGCAACAACCTGGTTGCCGGGTAATCCATTCGCCTGCATGGTCCGTGGTATTGAAGTGCGCATGACGATAGATGAGGAAAGTTTTGTGGGTAGTGGCGTCCATGCTTTCGCGCAAATTGTGGAGCGGTTTTTGGGCTTGTATGTGAACGCCAACAGTTTTACCCAATTGGTGATTGCGTCAAAACGTACAGGGGAGGAGTTGTTACGATGCTTGCCACGAAGCGGAGATTTGAGCCTAGTGTAATCCAGCGTTTGCTGGATGAACCTTATCGCTTCCAGTTTTTTCAGGCGGTCAGGATGCTTGAATTGTGGCTCAAGCGAAATGGCGTATCTCACGAAAGTGCAGTAGCCGAATATTTGCGTTTCAAAAATTCAGTTTCTTTGAATTTTCCACCTAGCGAAATTGAGTCGTTGGCTGCTGAGGCGAAAGAGTTGCTTGAAACTGATCAGGCATTGTTGGAAGCACTTCAAAGTGACGAATTGAAACATATCCATCTTACTCCCGCGTTTATGGGGTTTTTAGGTGGTAATGGTACGCTTCCCAGTCATTATACGGAACGTATAGCAGGGCACCTGTTATACGAAAAAGACGAAAGCCCCAAAGCATTTCTGGATACATTTTCAAATCGTTCAGTTGCCCTGTTTTATGAAGCATGGCGTAAATATCGGCTTGAATTCAAGTATGAATTAGATGGGAAGGATCGGTTTTTACCGTTGCTGCTATCACTGGCTGGACTGGGTCATTCTTCCTTGCAGGAAAGAATGAATGAAAATGGGCAAGGCGTTTTAGACGAAACGATCGGGTTTTATAGCGCAGCCTTGCAGAGTCGTCCTCCTTCCGCCGCTTACATTCAACGCGTTCTTGGGGAGTATTTTGCTGTGCCTGTTGTGATTAAACAGTTTATTGGTTGCTGGTATGCAGTGCCTCATGAGCAGCAAACAATGCTGGGTGGGAACAATGCCATCCTTGGTTCTGCTGCAATGGTTGGCGCGCGCGTGTGGCAAAGAGATTTACGTTTGCGTATGACTATCGGCCCACTATGCAAGAATGATTTTATTTCGTTTTTACCTGGTGGAAAAGCTGCTATTTCTCTGGAAAAGATGCTGACGATGTTCACCAGTTTGTGTCTGGAGTATGAGGTGCAACTTATTCTGCGTGCAGAAGATGTACATGGTGCAAGTTTGGCTTCAGATCGCATAGGCGGGCAGTTAGGGTGGGATACGTTTTTAGCGACAAAAACGGAGTTGGAAGATCGTGCTGATGTTCGGTACGAAATTCATGCGCTTTAATGATAATTTAGACAGGAAAATGTAGTAATGAGTATTAATCTTAAAACATTGTTCAGTAAGCTGAATGAAACTACACGGCTGGCAGCACAACGTGCTGCAAATATTTGTGTAGACCGTGGGCAATATGAAGTTGATATAGAACATCTTTTTCTGGCTTTGCTTGAGCAGCCCAAGAGTGACTTTGTGATGATTGCGCATAAGTGCGGGATCAGTCTGGTTAGCCTGGAAGCGGATTTACTGTCTGAAATCGGACGTTTTAAAACTGGCAATTCGCGTACACCGGTTTTTTCACCCCATCTACCTAAATTGTTCGAGCATGCCTGGTTGATTGCATCGCTGGATACACAAGCTAATCCTGAAGGAAATATTCGAAGCAGCCACCTATTGTTGGCGCTGTTAACTGAGCCAGATTTGGTGCAGCTTGCATATCGTGGTTCAAAGTTGTTTGTCAAAATCAAGCTTGATGAGCTTAAACATAATCTGGATAAATTAACCGCAGGCTCGCAGGAAGGAAGAATGCAGCGTCAGGGAGCAGCGCAAAGTGAGGCTGAGAATGGTGCGGAAGATGAATTGACTGGTAAAAGCGTGATTTCCAAAACGCCAGCTTTGGATCAGTTCACTACCAATCTTACGCAACATGCGCGTGAAGGTAAGGTTGATCCCGTCATTGGACGTGATATGGAAATCAGGCAGGCAATTGATATTCTGATGCGACGCCGGCAAAACAATCCTATTCTGACTGGTGAAGCGGGCGTAGGTAAAACGGCAGTGGTTGAAGGTTTGGCGTTAAGGATTGCGCAAAAAGATGTACCCGAAGTTTTACAAGGTGTGGAAGTGCATACGCTGGACATGGGGTTGCTGCAAGCTGGTGCCAGTGTGAAAGGGGAATTTGAGAATCGTCTTAAAAATGTGATTGATGAGGTAAAGAAAAGTCCTCATGCAATAATTTTGTTTATAGACGAAGCCCATACCATGATCGGCGCAGGCGGTCAGGCTGGCCAGAATGATGCGGCGAATTTACTCAAACCGGCATTAGCGCGCGGTGAATTACGCACGATAGCTGCCACGACCTGGAGTGAATACAAAAAGTACTTTGAAAAAGATGCTGCACTGGCGCGTCGTTTTCAGGTGGTTAAAATTGAAGAACCCAGTGAAGAGCTTGCCTGCGCCATGTTGCGTGGTATGGCACCCTTGATGGAAAAACACTTTAATGTCAGAGTGTTTGACGAAGCAATCACTGAAGCTGTGCGTTTGTCGCATCGCTACATTAGTGGACGTCAGCTTCCGGATAAAGCAATTAGTGTATTGGATACAGCTTGTGCCAAAGTCGCTTTGGGTCAGAATGCTACGCCTGCACTTATCGAAAATATTACCAAGCTTCTGGAACGAACGGGCGCTGAAATGGCATCCCTTGAGCGTGAGAAAACTGCAGGTGGGCACCATGTGACAAGGCTGAAAGAGTTGCAGGCGTTGCGTGAGATATCGACCAATGAGCTCAATGGACATTTAGCGCGCTGGGAGATGGAAAAGGCGCTCACTGAAAAAATTATGGCAGCACGTGCTGCTTTGGAAGCATTGGCAGGCAAGAATAGCGTGATAAATGAAGCAGTCAAGATTGAAAATACAAAAAAGAAGTCGGTAAAAGCGGCTAAACCCAGCCAGGAACTAGAAAATTTGCTTGAAGAGTTGGGAACACTTCAAGGTGAGTTGCCTATGGTTCCTGTGCAGGTGGATGGCCATATTGTTGCGGAGATTGTAGCCAGTTGGACAGGTATTCCTTTAGGTAAGATGGTTAAGGATGAAATCAAGACTGTATTGAATCTGAATGATTTGTTGCAGGAAAGAGTGCTTGGACAATCTCATGCCATTGAAGCTGTGGCGCAGCGTGTTCGTACTTCACGCGCCAATCTTGATGATCCTAATAAGCCTAAGGGCGTATTTTTGTTTGTTGGCTCTTCAGGTATTGGCAAGACAGAAACGGCTTTGGCGTTGGCTGACGTGCTGTATGGTGGCGAGCGCAAGCTGATCACGATTAACATGAGCGAATATCAGGAAGCGCACAGTGTTTCAGGGCTGAAAGGTTCTCCTCCCGGATATGTTGGCTATGGAGAGGGCGGTGTTTTAACGGAAGCCGTGCGCCGTAATCCTTACAGCGTAGTGTTATTGGATGAAGTGGAAAAGGCTCACCCTGATGTACTGGAGTTGTTTTTTCAGGTATTTGATAAGGGGGTGCTGGATGATGCTGAAGGGCGTGAGATCGATTTCAAAAACGCGATCATTATTTTGACCAGTAATGTAGCTTCCAGCCAGATGATGCAGGCCTGTCTGAATAAAGATGCCAGTGAACTTCCGGCTCCAGAAGAGCTGGAAGCATTGATCAGGCCACAATTAATGAAAGCCTTTAAACCGGCTTTTCTTGGTCGATTGAAAGTGATCCCTTTTTACCCGATTGCGGATGACGTACTTGCGAATATTATTGAGCTTAAACTCGGTAAAATTAAAAAGCGAATCGCAACGAATCATAAGGCGGATTTTGCATTTGATGATGCACTGGTTGACGCGGTGCTTTCGCGTTGCACCGAAGTGGATTCAGGGGCCAGAAATGTCGATAATATTCTGAACGGTACTTTATTGCCGGAGATTGCAGAGACCGTTTTGGCCAAAATGGCTGAGGGTGCCAGCATTTCAAAAATCAAGGTGACCGCAAATAAGCAGGGGCAGTTTAAGTATGCGATCAAATAAAACCTGAAGTTTTGTATTTTGTAATGCAGCAGAAAGTACACATCATTGTCTGATTAGAATATCATTATGTTATTAAGGATTAGATAAATTATGTCAAACATTATAGTTGCTGCATTATACAAATTTGCCAAACTACCAGATTATAAGGAAATGCAGGGTGGTTTGCTCGATTTTTGCGTTGCCCATGGGCTTAAGGGAACTATCCTGTTAGCTGCGGAAGGGATTAACGGGACGGTTGCCGGGTCACGCGAAGGAATCGATGGGTTGATGGCTTATTTGCAATCAGATGCCCGATTTGCGAATATTGAACATAAAGAGTCTCATGCCAACGAAATGCCTTTTTACAGAATGAAAATTCGGCTGAAAAAAGAAATCGTTACCCTGGGTGTGCCTGGAGTCGATCCAAACGAAAAAGTCGGTACCTATGTTGCTCCTGAGGATTGGAATGCGCTGATATCTGACCCTGATGTGGTGCTGGTAGATACCCGTAATGGCTATGAATACGATATTGGTACTTTTCGCGGTGCAATCGATCCCCATACCGTCACATTCCGAGAATTTCCTGCTTATGTCAGCAAGAATCTGGACCCGGCAAAACATAAAAAGGTTGCCATGTTTTGCACTGGCGGTATTCGGTGTGAAAAAGCCACTTCGTATATGCTTGAACAGGGATTTGAAGAGGTTTACCACTTAAAGGGTGGCATACTTAAATATCTGGAACACATCCCTGCCGAAAAAAGCATGTGGGAGGGTGAATGCTTTGTTTTTGATCAGCGTGTGGCGGTGGGGCATGGCCTGGAAGTTGGGCAGCATGGTCAATGTCACGCTTGCCGGCATCCTGTAACTCCCGAAGAAATGGCTTTACCTGAGTATGAGGAAGGAATTTCCTGCTCCTACTGTTTTGGAAAGTTATCGGATGAAAAGCGTGCCCGTGCAGCTGAGCGTCAAAAGCAGGTCGAACTGGCATTGAAGCGAGGTACAGCACATATTGGCGAACCACAGAAAAAAGTTAGCGCTTGATCAGTCATGAAATTAGCGTGTTTGGTCAGTGGGACTGAGCAGGTGCTGCAAACTTTTTGACTAACTGCTTCAAATGTTCCAATTCCGTTGCCTGTCCATTATTGCCATAACGCAGCGTGACATAGAGATTTGTAATGTCTTGTATTTTTTCAGTTAGTTCTGGCCGTAATTTTACCGCTCGCTTTGCAAAGTCTATTGGCCCTTCATGACCATGTCTTGCAATGCCGATTTTTGCCAGTTTGGCGCAGAATTTGTCGTATTGTTGTTTGATGTTGTCTTTCGGATGCGCCCGCATCTGCCATAGCATGACACTCCCCAGAAGAAGAAAAAGCAGAGTCATTGCTCCCGCGATAGAAAGCCCAATTTCGCGCCAGGAAACGGGTTGGTTCCATAACCTCGAAAGCAGGGCTAATTGACGCTCCTGATTGTAACTGATTACCCATTGATTCCACGCGTTGTTCAGAGTGTCCCAGGAAAAAATAAAGTTTGAAAGCCATGGACTTTCTGCTCGCAACAAGAGCGGATTAGGATCACCAGCGGGTAAGGCGCTTGCGATGCCTTTTTCTATGCGGTCGGGGGAGACCGCGGCAGTTGGGTCAACTCTTGTCCAGCCTTTTTTGGGTAACCAGACTTCTGCCCATGCGTGAGCATGGGCCTGTCGAACAATCATGTAGTTGCCTAAAGGATTGAGCTCTCCTCCTTGGTAACCTGTTACTACTCGCGCTGGAATGCCAGCAGCACGCATAAGAAATACAAAGCTGCCTGCATAATGCTCGCAAAATCCGCGTTGCGTGTTGAACATAAAGTCATCAACCGGATTTTCACCTAATAGCTTTGGCCGGAGTGTATACACGAAAGGCTGGTTGCGGAAGTACGAGAGCGCCCGATTAACCACTGCTTCATCGCTGGAGGAATTGGCTCGCCATTCTCTCGCTAAATCGATACTTCGATTATTTTCGTTTTTGGGTAATTTCAATGCACGTTCTTGCCTGCTGGCTTCCAGCTCACCCTCGCTACTGCTGCCAAGAATAGAAGTTGCATCATAACGTATACGTTCATTAACCGTTTTGTTGGTAATCAGTTGAAAATCTGATGATATTTTTGCTGTTGTAGAAACTGAGATGGGTAGATCCAGCGCCAGTAGCCATGGTTTATTATGGGGTTCGAGCGTGATGGAATATTTGATCATTTTTCCACTGGCAGGGAGTGTGATTTTGTTGCCAATGGTGGATGTGCCTGTAGACCAGGTTTTGCCATCAAAATCCCATAATACCGGTCCGCGCCAATATAATTGGCTTGGGTTGGGGGGCGCACCCTGAAATGTGACTCGAAATGCGATGGCGTCGGATAAGCTGAGATTGCTGATGCTGCCAGGCGACATGCTGTTGCTTAAGCCTGATCGTGCACTATGCGCATCTCTGGGCAGGCTCCAGATAGGGCCGGGCAATCTTGGGAAAAGTACGAATAGTATGATCATGGCAGGGATGGCTTGTGCGATTAAAACTGCAGCAATTCGTGCTCTGCCGCCAACAGGCAGTGTGCCGTTCGGATGATTTACACCGACGAGTGTGGCGGTCACTAAAAAAACGGTTACCAACAGGTAAATTGCGTACAGGATGGATTCAGAAAATAGAAAGCTGGTGAGGATGAGAAAATAGCTTAAAAATACTACCAGCCAAATATCGCCACGGGTTCGTAACTCCATTAGTTTTAATGCAGCCATAATGATCAGTAAAGAAACGCCAGCTTCTCTTCCAAACAGTGTGCCATGGGAAAAATAGATACCGATGCCGGCAAATACTGTAATGAGTTGAAGTATCCATTTTGAGGGGGCTTTCGCTTTTTGCTCAATAATTAAATATCGCCATAAAACCACAGCAACATACATGAGGCTTACCCAGATGGGCAGGTGAAACATGTGTGGTGCGATAACCACGGAAAGTGAAACCAGTATCCATTGCAGATCGCTTGTTTGTGTGACGGATATGGGTTGTATAGGTGATTTCATGGCGCTGTTTTTATCGTCGGTCTTATCCCGAACAGCGCGAGAGATTTCAGGCAGATTGCGCGGTGATTTATTCCGTTTGAAGGGGGAATTGACCATCCGGGCAATTTTAAGCCGTAGGTTGCGCCAGTTTGATCGGCATTGATAACCCATCTGCAAAGCCGTGAAAGCCGCGCTTCTGTTTCCATGCCTGGAATGCTGTCCCAGTCAAACCAGAGTTCCGCACTTTCCTGGCCGGTGAACTGTTTTGTGAGTAGCCCTTGTTCTCGTGCCAACGCTTTCCACGCAACATGCGTTGCAGGGTCGCCATAGCGATAGTTGCGCAGCGTACTGAAATCGTCATTACCTTCCCCTTGATTGCTTGAGCCATTCATGCCACCTGAAATGGAATGGTAGGGAGTGAGCTTTGTTTCCGGAAGCGGATAAATCAGGCATTTAAAATCTGGCTCAATGGTGGACCAGGCCCGAAATAACCCCAAGGGAAAACGGGTAAAGATGTGCAGGCGCGGGCAGGTCAGCAGCCCACGTTGCTGAGCGATGGAACTGACTATTGCAGTGGTACTGGTTTTTGTGGCTACATCATGGAAAACGGCTTCGCCCCCTATGATTTGAACGCCAATTGAATAGCGGGCATAACGACCCAAGTTTTCCAGAATAATCGGAAATTCAGCGTGCTGACCAGAAAACACGGGTTGAGTTTTTCCCCAGCTGATGCAGAGGTTGGCCAAATTACGATGTGTTTGCAAAATGGATATTAGTCCCAATCCGGCTAGCAAGAAGGTAAGGGCGTAGCCCATGTTGAGATCGTAATTAACAGACCCGGTAAGAATCAGGAGCAAAACGACTGAAAATAATAGTCCCTGGCGTGTTGGCAGGATAAACACACGGTGACTGTTCAGGTTAACGGGGGCGGTTTCTGGCCCGCGTTTTCTGAAAGCAGATTTCTGTAATAGTTGGTGGTAGGCAGTTCGTAACGTCACTTGGCATTTCAACCCGGATGTGGAGAAAAGACTAGGGGATCGGCACAGATTTTAAAAGTGTGGTGATGGTTTGAGCATTCATGTTCGAACCATCATTTGTGACAGAGTGGAGGCGGTGGCATGCAACGCTACCCAGTACGGCTTGTATATCTTCTGGCACAACTTTATTCCGGCCATGCATATAGGCCCAGGCCTGAGCACTATGCAGCATGGCCAAACCGGCACGGGGAGAGAGACCTTCTCGAAATTCAGGGGTATTTCGGGTAAAGGCCAAAATTGCCTGGAGGTAATCCAGCAAGGCATCCGCTACATGTATTTCACGAACCTGGGTTTGTGCTTCCAGCAATTCGTCTATGGTCAAGCAGGGAGTAAGCGCATCAATCATGTCGTGCCGATCCTGCCCTTTGAGTATTGCGCGTTCGGCTTGAGGATTTGGATAACCTAGTTCAATTTTCATGAGAAAACGGTCAAGCTGAGACTCTGGCAGCGGAAAGGTGCCAAGCTGGTTTGCAGGATTTTGAGTAGCAATGACAAAAAAGGGATCAGGCAGATGCAGCGATTCGCCTTCAATGGTGACTTGTCGCTCTTCCATCGCCTCTAACAGGGCGCTTTGGGTCTTGGGGGTTGCCCGGTTTATTTCGTCTGTCAGGATGAATTGCGAGAAAATGGGGCCGGGATGAAATTTGAATGAAGCACTATCCCTTTCGTACACAGACACGCCCAGAATATCTGCTGGCAACAGATCGCTCGTAAACTGGATGCGCTGAAAATCCAGGCCGAGAGATTTTGCCAGAACATGCGCCAAGGTGGTTTTGCCCACGCCAGGGATATCCTCTATAAGCAAGTGCCCTTTGGCTAAGAGACAGGTTACAGCCAGTCTGATTTGTTGTTCTTTGCCCAGAATGACTTGGCTGGACTGGGCTACCAGGCGGTCTATAGGGGGCCGGGATGTCTTGTTTTGTGATGCTGCGAGAATTGAACTCATAAGCAAATTATATTGCAAGTAAGTGTTGCACGTCTTGTAAAATATGGATTGTTCAGGGTGTCTCACAAAGGAGACTTGATCTGCTAATATCAAGCGCTGGCAGTTTTTGCATTTTCATCACTAGTCATCTTCAGAATTATTAATTTTTCAGAGAGCAATTAACGCAATGCTTCGCATTATTCATACCGCAGATTGGCACCTTGGTCATACTCTACATGGCATGTCTCGAGAATATGAGCACAAGAAATTTCTGGATTGGTTGCTGGATACGCTGGGTGAACAAGTTGCTGATGCCCTCATTATTGCTGGTGATGTATTTGATTCGGCCAATCCGCCTGCCAAGGCGCAGTCCATGTTGTATCATTTTCTGGCACAGGTAAATCGTCGGTATCCTGCGCTTCAGGTTGTACTGGTTGGGGGTAACCACGACTCTGCTGCCCGTCTTGATGCACCACAGCCTTTGTTGAAAGAATTGAATGTGCATGTGGTGGGAGGAATCAATCGGGGGCAAGACAATAGTTTAGATTGTAAACAACTGCTTGTTCCGCTGGCTGATAAACAAGGCAATATTGTTGCCTGGTGTGTTGCTGTACCGTTTTTGCGACCTGGTGATCTGTTACCTGTAGACGAGGGAGAAGACCCGCTCATTCAAGGGGTGCGTGACATATACAGAGAAGCACTTATCGAAGCTCGGACACAAGCGTTGCCTGGGCAGGCATTATTGGCAACCGGTCATTGCTACATGGTTGGGGCGGCATTGTCTGAGTTGAGTGAACGCAAAATATTGGGTGGTAATCAACATGCGTTGCCTGTAGATATTTTTCCGACGGATATTGCTTATGCTGCACTGGGTCATTTGCATCTTGCGCAAAGCGTAGGCGGGCGTGAGAATGTTCGTTACAGCGGATCTCCGATTCCCCTGTCGCTGTCTGAAAATGTTTATCCTCATCAGGTGGTGAGTGTGGATATTGAGGCAGGTGCTTGCGTGAAATGGTTGCCGATTCGGGTACCGCGTGTGGTTGAAATATTACGGCTGCCCCCTAAAGAACCTTTGCCACTGGCAGATATTTTAGTGTTGCTTGAAGGGTTGGATTTGCCTGAAAGTGTGCCCGAACAAAACTGGCCGTATCTTGAAGTGTCTGTTTTGCTGGATCGCCCTGAGCCTGGCTTACGCCGCAGTATTGACGAAGCGCTTGCAGGAAAAGGGGTGCGTTTACTGAAGATTTCAACGCATTATCCCGGTGAAAGGGCATCGTTGTCAGAAAGTATGCCTGAAAAAAACCTGCAAGAAATTACGCCAGACGATGTTTTCAGCCGCCGCTATCAGCAGTTACACGATGATTTGCCACCAAAGGCCCTGATGGATGCTTTTCACGAAATGCTAGAGCAAGTCCAGCAAGGATCTGGGCAATGAAAATAGTAGCAATACGCGGGAAAAATCTGGCCAGTCTGGAAGGCGGTTTTGCAGTTGAATTTGAACAGGCTCCGCTTGCAGGTGCCGGATTGTTTGCCATTACAGGACCGACTGGTGCAGGAAAAAGCACTATTCTGGATGCATTGTGTCTGGCGCTATTTGATGAAATGCCGCGTTTACCCGGTGGACAAGGTGTGCCGGTAGGCAGGGCAGATGAAGATGTAGCGTTTCGGACCAGAAGTAATGATGTGCGCTCTATTCTGCGTAGAGGTGCAGCGGAAGGTTTTGCAGAAGTTGAATTTATCGGAAGTGATAATCAGCGTTATCTGGCACGCTGGGAAGTTCGGCGAGCACGAAATATGGCGAGTGGTCGCCTGCAGGCGCAAACCATGACATTAACTTCGCTTGCCAATAATCAATTGATAGGTCGCACAAAAAGCGATGTTCAGGAGGCTATTCGGGACCGGCTCGGCCTTTCGTTTGAGCAATTCCGGCGCTCTGTATTGCTGGCACAAGGGGATTTTGCTTCATTTTTAAAAGCCGATGCTAAACAGCGTTCCGAATTGCTGGAGAGAATGACCGGCACGGAGATATATGGCGCGCTATCAAAAGCTGCTCATGCCCGAGCGGCAATTGAAGAAGCTGAAATGAAGCGTCTTGAGCAACGTCTGGGAGATTTGTTGCCTATGTTGCCAGAAGAGCGGACAGCATTGGAAGTGCAATATAAAGATGCGCTGACGACACAATTGCAACTTGATCAATCCCGGCAAATTATAAAGCGTGTGATTGATTGGTATGCAAGGCTAGACCAACTTAAAGCAGCGGAAGGTGAAGCAATAACCAAGGTTGAATTAGCTGATCAGGTTGCTGTTAATGCTATTGTTCGGCGTACAGAATTTGAGTCGGTTCAGGCTGTACAGCCAGCACGTGCACTTGTAGAGCGTATGGACCAAAGTGTTCAGGAACTAAGTAATGCAAAAATAAACCTGGAAGCTGCACTAGCTGAAGAAAAGCAATCAGTAAACAGCGTGCAAGAATTACAGATTGCAGTTGAAGCGGACAAAGCAACTTTGCTGAAACACGAAAGTGAACGGGAGTTAAACGAGCCTTTACTTCGTAAGGCAAGGGAGCTTGATTCACAACTTAATAGTGTCATCAGTGAGAAAGATGATTGCCAGCAGGCAGCTTTAGAGGCTATTGAAAAAGCAAATGAAGCAACAAAAAAGCAAACTGAAATTTTTGAGCAATGCCAATACGTTGAAAAGGCGCTGACAGAATCAGAGAAATGGCTTCTGGATAATGCATGCTATTCAGAGCTTTCCAGTCAGTGGCAGAGATGGGATCAAGAGTTCACCAGTCTGGTTGAAGTCGATCAATCCAGACAGGCCACTATTCTTGATCTTGCATCGTCTGAAGAGTCGCTGCCAAAAATTCAACAGCAACTCGCCACAGAGGTAGATCGTCAAGCTAAATTGAAAGTATCTGTCACTGATATTGAGAAAGAAATTGAAGCTTTGGAAGCGCAAGTAAGTGCATCGCCTTTGGCGCAATTGCAGCAGGACCGAGAACGGTTGAATAATCGCAGAAACAATTTGCGTGTGTTGTTGGAACTGCATAAGCGAGCTGTTGAAAGTAACAAACAGCTTACTTTAATAATTAGCGAAAAAGAGCGGAATAAGCATGAATCTGAGCGACTACGGACTGCCATTCAAAAAGCAAAAGAGCAGTTAATCGCAAGCCAGTCAGCGCTGGAGGAAGCCGAGCGTTCGCAGCGCCTGGTTATAACGGCGCGCAAGGCAGATGTGACATCGCTGCGCAGTGAATTGATTGAAGGTGAGTCCTGCCCGGTTTGTGGCTCCCATGAGCACCCTTGGGTGAGTAGTCATCCAGAGCTTGATCTTATGCAGGATCAGATGATGGGCAGAATACAAGCATTGCGAGAAGTGGTATCCAACCTGACAGGCGAAAATGGTCGGATGGAAGCGGAATATCTTACCGCCAATAAACTGGTTGGGGAATTTGAAACTAAAAAATCTACACTCCTAGATGATTTGGCGAACCTTGATATTCAGTGGAATGAAGCGTGCAGCGAGGAAAACATAAGTGCCGATGTGCTTGCTGCTGAGACAGGTGGCCAATTGGCTGACAGTGCCGAAAAGGTTGATATAGCACTAAAAGAAATTGCTGAGAGTGAAAGTCAGGGGTATCAATTTCAAAAAATGTTGCAGGAAAAACGGCAAGCATTACATCAATTCAGCCTGGCATTGAGTAGCGCAACCGAAAGTATTGCCAAACTCACGCTTCAGCTGCAAAAGTTAAATCATGACCAAGAGCAGCAAACCAGCGAGTTGGCGAAAGCAGAATTTCTGCGTAAGCAAATTATCGAGAGACTTTCGCCGGTTTTAACTGGGATAGATCGCTGGCAACAGCAACTTGAAACAGATGTGCAGTCTCTACGGAAAACATGCGCACAAATTATCGGGCAATGGCATGAGCAAATAAATCGACGGGATGAGGCAGCAAAGGGATTGGCAATAAACAAAGAAAAGCTGGCCGCTGCCCGTATAGAAGTTACCCATAGGGACGAAAGTAGTATAAAAGCACAAACTGCATTAAATGATGTACTAGCTAAGTTGACTGGTATAGAGGCACAACGAAAAAAACTGTTAAGCGGCAGAGCAGCAGATCAAGTGGAAAATGAACTGAAAGCGGCAGTTACATCAGCCAATATTGCCTTTCAGGCTGCACAAAGTAAACTTTCAAAAGCCAGTGAACAACTGGCCTCAAGCCGCAAATCTGTCCAGCACTGGCAGGAAGGCAAGGCTAAAATGAAGGATAAAAATGCCTATGCAGAAAGTAGTGTCAATGCGGTTCTTGCCAAACATGAGATAAGCCTGGAAAGATTGAAGGAAAGGCTTGCGCATGACGAAGAATGGTTGCGAGTCGAACAGGTAGAACTAAACAAAATCCATACACAATTGTTGGAAACAAAAGCCCGTCTGGCTGCGCTGCAAGAGCAAAGAGTCGCCCACGAGGAAGCTGATGTACCTACTACAAACCTTGAAAATGCCAATGCACAGTTGGTTGAAACAGAAGCTTTGTATCAGTCATTACAGGATAGCATTGCGGAAATCAGAGCCAGCCTGAAACAAGATGATGAAAAACAAAACCAGGGCGTCGCGCTACGGGGAGAACTGCAAAAGCAGCAGGACAAATGGCAGATATGGGGTGGTCTTAAAGAATTAATCGGCTCTCAGGATGGCAGTAAATTCCGTACTTTTGCCCAGAGTCTTACGCTTGATGCATTATTAGGCTACGCCAATCGGCATCTGGAAGAATTGGCCCGTCGTTACCTTCTGCAACGTGTCCCTGGCAGCGACCTTGAGCTGCAAGTCATTGACCGGGAAATGGGTGATGAAGTTCGCAGTGTTCATAGCCTGTCAGGGGGTGAAAGCTTCCTGATTTCTTTGGCATTAGCATTGGGGTTGGCATCGCTTTCCTCAAATCGTACCCAAGTTGAATCCCTGTTTATTGATGAAGGTTTTGGTAGTCTGGATCCAGCAACCCTGGATATTGCCATTGCCAGCCTGGATGCGCTGCAATCCTTAGGCCGTAAAGTAGGGGTGATATCTCACGTCCCCGCAATGGTTGAGCGAATAGGCGTGCAGGTGAGGGTGGGGGTGCATGGCGGCGGAAAGAGCAGTGTTAAAACGTTTGGGGCATTTGTGGATTAGGGGGTGATCTGTAGCCTTAATAGCTGATATCGACCCATAGCCGCCTCATGACATATGCAAGGCGGTTGGCTGCTTACTGCTACATACGTGACGCTGGTAGAAATTGGTAATCGGGCAGTACCTGAGGGTTGTCAGACGCCTGCCCGCCAAGTGCTGCGCAGTCTGACAGGTCTACGCCTGAGGGCAGGCGTCTTACAGCTCTTAACAATAGCAGTCGCTCAAAAGTTCTTAAAAATCGACCTCCCAAGCGGGAGTCCAAATCAAGTATTGCCACTTTTGTTATGTGGTCTATAGTTAGTTTTGTTATTTAATTCCTTCGTTTCAGATTCCTTCCCGTTTGACCCTTTAGGAGTAAGGCATTATGAAAACATCGCGTAACAAAAGTTATGTATTAATTGCTCTAATAGCAGTGCTTAACCTAGGGATATCATCTCCAACTTCTGCTAGTTGGATTTCGTGGGGTGGTGTTGGCTCTACGTTAGTTGGCATAGGTGCTGCGGCGACTCCCACAGGAGTTGGCCAAGTGATTGGAGTAGTAGCTGGGGTCGGCCAAGTTGGCTGCTTACTTACAGATACATACAAAACTCTATTCGGCAGTCCTCCTCCACTCCCTCAACCGTCGTTTGCATCATCACCAGAGCCAGGCGAGCTGCCCTTGCTGGCCTCAATGAACACTGCAAATTACCAACACTTGTCTATAGTTGGTGCGACCCCGGGTGAGACTGCATTGATAGATTCAACAAATCTATATATTGATAAGCTGAATATTATGACTGCGGCAATGGCATCCGGAGGCTCTGAATCTGATTACGTTTCTGCACGGGCGGCGATGGGAGCGGCACACAACCAGATGAGTCAAGCCTTTGATAGCCTTGGTTTCTCGTTAACTCTGACACAACCACAGCTAAACGCCATGCTCTCTGACATATTGGCAACTGGACTGCCAAGCTCCGAGGTTAACTTTCTTAATAGCGCGGGCTGGTCTTCGGCTGATATAACGGCTGTTGGAAACTTCGTAGGCTCAGTTGCTTTCAATATAACCGGCGCAAGCGTAACCGCAGGTCAGTTGTTTAAAGAAAATTGCTGCCCAGAACCCAATAGCCTCGCTTTGACTGTACTGGGGCTGGGGGTATTTCCAATTAGCGCGGTGCGTCGGCGAAGATGTAATAAATTAACGGTGCAAGACTATCCTTCAAGTCTCGTCAACAGTTAACCCAACCCCGCACCTCATACGGCCCACGCCCGCAAGGTGTTCTGTGTTTTTCGGTTTTCGAGTTGGGCGCGTTCCGGTGGGATTCAGTATTCAATGCCTTCGTAGAAAATCGACTGTCTCCTTGGGGTCGGGTTCCGCCGTCTGAACTGAGTAAAGCGGACGTTCAGGATGAGGATCGAGCCAATGACCGGTTTTGCGAGTACAGCAGACGCGGTCGATCGAAAGGCCGTTGTCGCCTTTGGCCGAAGTGCTGTCCCATGACCAGGATTCGCTGAACGGCAGCTACTGCCAGCAGCAGACATTCAGCCCTCGATCCTTTTTGCTCGGTCAATGACCCCTACTGACACTCTGCTGCCAATTTTGACTATAAGTCATTAATGTGCGAGGGATTTTGCGTGTCGCCAAGCTGCCGGTGGCATGCCAGTATGTTTTTTAAAAGCACGATTGAAAGCTGCCAAGTTTTCGTAGCCAACATGGGTGGCTACCTGTCCGATCCCTTGCTGAGTGCCATTTAAAAGCCGACTTGCCACATTCATTCGCCATTTCGTAACGTACGCCATAGGGCTATCACCGATTGCAGCAGTAAAACGAGCTGTAAAACGCGAAGGAGATATTGCAACCCCTCGGGCTAGCCGCTCTACAGTCCATTTTTCGCCAGGTTGCATATGAATCATTTTTATAGCGCGACCTACGATTGGGTCTTTTATTCCGTTGAACCAAGATGCATCCTTGGGTGAAATTGTTTCAAAATGCGAACGAACAACCTCGGCGCATAGCACCTCAAGTAGTCGTTCGACTACAAACCCCCCTCCGAATGATTGACGTTCAATTTCTTGAGACATCAGATGGGCAACGCCAGATAAGTTGTGAATTCTACTAACGCGAGATACTGACGCGTGCAACAACGGTGGCAGCCCTGCAAAAAGTGGGTTTAGATGAGTATCATGCAACATGAAAATGCCGCACATAATTGATGTACTTCGTGCAAGATTATTCTTGTCTGGTCTGAATACATTGTCACCACCGGCCATGAGCTCCTCGACGGGCACAGATTGTTGAATGGAACCTTGCGAAATAAGGTGAGATGAACCGCCAAAACAAATCACCATCTCGCCTGCTTCAACGATTACCTTATTCCCACATTGAAGCGTGATCTCGCAGTGCCCGCGCTCAACCAAATGAAAAGCCACTACGCGTACATCTTTTTTTATGTTCAACAATTCGCCTAATTTGTTGGCGTCAGGAATCGCAACTGCCCAAGGGGGTGCATATTGATCCCTAAGCAACAAGCTTCCGCTTATCCTCATCGATCTCAGGGTGTCACTTAAAACATCGTTCCATGATGAAATATCAGTAGTTTCAGCAAAGCTTTCAGTGGTTTTGCTCATTGTTAACACCGTCAGTGACATCTATTCTTCAATAGCACGATATTACCACTTCACTTCTTTTAAATTTGGAATAAGGAAAGAAAATGCATACGACAATGACAACGGAGCTATTTTGGCTAGTAATGACTGCAACGCTAACTGCCCTTTTATGGATTCCCTATATTTTGAACCGAATGAAGGAGCATGAACATGGTGCGTGGGCGGCCGTATGGAATCCGCAACCAGATACCCACCCAAAGGCTCAATGGGCGGTGCGCCTGATGCGAGCGCACGCCAATGCGGTTGAAAACCTTGTTGTGTTTTCGCCGCTGGTGCTGACACTTCAACTAGTGGGGACGAGTACAGCAATTACTGCCAATGCATGCATGGTGTATTTTGTTGTCAGGGTTGCGCACGTCATCTTTTACACCTTTGCAATTCCTTTACTGCGAACGGTGGCATTTGCTATTGGCTTTTTTTGTCAGATGGCGCTTGTCATGACATTGCTGCATCTTATATAAAACTAGCAGTTAGGGTGGTGAATAAAGCAACACTTTCATTCAAATCATTGTGATAGGCATTACTTAAGCTGAACGTCAGATCAACTTATTTAAATTAGCCTTGGTCTATTGGCTATCCAAGGTCAATGTTTGGCGCGACACAGACTGCCATTTAAAATAACTGCTGTGCTTGTGGCCGCACGTTTGGTTAAAACTGAGGCTAATGAAAACTTTTATCTGTATTGCCTCCCCAAAATTACGTCAATCTTTGGTGGCTGTTTTGCAATGTTTGCTATAAGGTCAGAGTGGCTCATTTGTCTCAAGCCAAGGTGTGTTTTTGCGAGCAGACCAAATCAAACCAGCCATACCTGCGGCTATTAATAGCAGACTGCCCGGCTCGGATACGCCTACTACTGGGGGAGGTGTACTTAGTGTGGGCGCATTGATCGCCACAGGGCTGGCGGGGTCAGTTGCCCACAACAATGGGGTAGGCTGGGTTGAATCGATGTCAATGGATAAAAAACTGGAAGCGAGTGGATCCAGTGTCAGAATCGGGTTGCCCGCGCTATCCAGAATGCCAAAAGCGAACGCATCGGGTGTTGGCGTTTCAGCTACAGTTGTCAGATTCAGAATGAACGAGAGGCTATTGCCAGGGGTAAAACGCTCTGTGAATACATTGAAAAAAGTACTGTCATTGAGGATCACAGAAGAAGTGGCGTCACCGCTAGCATCCCCGAAGAGTGTACAGTTTGCAGGACATCCGGCTGCACTTCCGCCACCAAAATTAAAATTGCCAAGCGTTGCAGTATTGTTGCCATCCCCCGTCCCGGATCCATCAGTCAGCTGAAATGCCAAGGCATAGTTTCCACCGGCTATGGCGGTTGTGTTCAATGTAACCGTATAAATGAGGTTAGCTTCAGCAAGGCTAGATACTGCCATAAGGATCAAAAACGCCCATGTAGAGGTGAGACATTTGGTAGTCATATCGTACTCCTATCTTGATCCGGAAGTGGATAACACCCGTGTGCTGTATGTGATTGCCTTTTTGGTTGCATCACTGAATCTCAGCACGACAGAAATACTGTTTCCAGGGGGAAGCCCCATGTCGCTCGTACTAATGAGGTTGATGTATGGACTATTTTGTGGCGCAGTGCAGCTAGTGGTGCCTGACGGTACGTCATATAGACCATCAGGAGCGCTGAGATTAAGGTTGTCCAGTACGAGGGATAATGGCCCAAAAACTGTGGTGTTGCCTGTATTGGTTAGCGTGACTTTTTGAGAAAACAGTTTGGTTTTGAAGTCAAAAAGATAGCCCGAACGTTTCATGGATACAGATCCGCTGACATCTGCAGCACAAAGTGGTACAAGGTTCAGCGCCGCATTCTGTGCGCCGATCAGATCGCCGACGCCGGCAACGCCATTACCGTCAGGGGTGCCGCAACGGGCGGGCGTCTGCTGCGCTAACTCTATTGGGTTATCACAGAATGCCTCGTGTAAATTATCTGGATCCTGGTCGTACTGCCCCGTGTACTTGTAAAATTCATAGCGCCGACTGACTGCTTCATTTCCAGCCCCGACTTCACCGCCGTTTTCGCTCTTTTCAAAGATACCCACTTTGCCAATGGGTGCTGATTGCAGCAGCTGCCACTCGATCTCGGGCGGATCGACATCGGGGTTAGGAACCGGATTTGCGGCATTTCCACCGAGTACGAGATCATCCAGCTCAACTGGCCCGGGAAGTTCGGTTTTGTATATTTTCATCCAGATAGCATCTCCCCATTGCCCGACGCCACTAGGTGGGAGTGGTGGCGCTGGGGGCGCCAGCACCACAGCGATTACTACTGGTATAGGGGGTGAGCCTGGGGAAGGTGGCGGATTTTGGCTGATATTCCATATTGGAGCGGGTACATTGACCGGAGCAGGGATATTTGGACTCCCGATGGTACCAGCCACTTTCAGGGTGCCAGTTGTGTTGTCGCCTATCAGCCAGCGGTAGGTGGTCTTGGTGGGATTTTTAACCAGCGAGACGCCGAAGTGCTCACATCCGCTCCCCGAGTAGTGTGTCGGATCGCCATATACCCAACACTGGTGGCCCATAGTGACCGGGTAGGGTGAGACCGCCGCAGGCGTTGCATCGGTGAATTGCTTTGAGGCAGCATCATAGTGGCTCGCGTAGCGGACAATTGATCCGGTCCCTGTGGCATTGGGATGAATTGTCGGCTTGCCATAACGGATATACAGGACAGGATTAGGCCCACCTGTGTCACCGAAAGTATAGACAATGTCTCCGGGAGAAATGCCCTCAAGTTCAATCTCGAAACCATTGCAGGCTTGCCCTGTATCGTTGATTACATCGAAGTTGCTCAGGCTGCCATAAGTGATGGGCGCAGCAATTGCGGATATGCTAGCGCAGACAAGTAGGGTTGCGATAGCGAGTGACTTGGACGAAATGGATACTCGTGAGAATCTCATGGCTAAACTCCTGGTGCTGACATCATGCAGATGATCGATGTTTGCACCGATCGCCAGATTGAAATCTACTAAGTTACAAAGTACTGTAAAACCTGTAACGCATACCCAATGAGAAGCTAAAATTGCCAATAAATAAAATGGTTCTGACGCTAATTTTTCACATGAATGAGTAACGAAAGCGTTTAATGCTGAACCAAAATACCCTGTTTTCAGAATAAAATCTGAGCAACTGCATTCTGGTGAAACTCACTCCCCCAAAATAACATTGATTAAATATAGCCAAAGATTGATAACTTACAAGTGCAAAACATATGTCGCAAATATATTGAAAAAAATGTTCAATTGGCGTTTTTTTTTAGATCAATACATTTTTTTATTTTGGAGATTGTCACTGCTGCAATTTAAATCGTGAAGTTAGGAATGCTGGTTAATTCTATAGGGAGTTTTTGTGGTGGGTAACGCTGGTGGGTGGCCTGTATTCGAACTGCAAGTCGCTATTTTTTGTGCTCGCGGTTGGTTCAGCGATACTAACTCATCTGCTTTGAATGGCTTGGCAAAATGTGAGAACGCGTCTTTTGTGGTGCCGGTTTTTTTGGGTGAAAAGCCATATTGTTCAATAAGTGCACGCATTTCATATATGTAGTGCATTGCATTGCTTTGAGGTGTTCTAAATTGCATAGCCTGTTCTGAATAGGGTACAAATATGTTTGAAACAACATCATCCAACAGGTTGTTCTTGGCAAAAAAATCGAATCCTTTGCGCGCGGATTCGATGTCGTCCAATCCGAACAAATAATTGACTCTGATATATTTAAAGTATTTGCGGGCAATGGAGAGTATCTCGGCAACTTGCTCTAACGGAATGCCTTTTGCTTCGCCCAGTATGGTTTTGCGATTAGTGAAGCATTCAATCGGGAACTCGAACAAGGTGTTATCAATTTGCGATAACCGTTGTATTCCTTCATGAGACCGAATGGTCGTTGTAACAACAGAAAATGTACCTTTGAAGTTTGCCGGGGCAAGGTGATTGTGATGTATTTCTTCCACTAACTGCAGCATACCAGCCTCTGTTTGCACATCCCCGGTGATCAACAATATTTTCGTTATTTTTTCCAATGCATCCTTGCCATGTTCTGCGAATATTTCTGCAAAAATTTCATGAATGGGAACAATGGTTCTATTTTCGGATTTTCGAGGGCTTTCATAGCAGCGCTGGCAAAATACACAACCTTTCAGCTCGCCACTAAACCCGGTTTTGTATTTGAGGTTTGAGCATACATTGATGGGGTTAAGACGTAAGTCATAGTATTTACCCAGAACAGGAATATCTTTGAACCACCAACTTGTCTCGCTTCCCCAATAATCATCATGGGTTTCCAGTATTTTAAAAGGTAAATCCTTGAGAGGTTCTCCTTCGTAAAATAATTGACCCATCTGAAGTGCATAAGGCGTTTCTGAGGGAAATCTATGGATAGTATCGTAGCGATAATTTGCAAACCAGAAATTAAAACGCCGGAATCTGCGCGCTGAAATGTTTTTCGTGTCTTCATAGTAGGGACTTATTTCTGGATTACTGATCCCCTTTATAATCAGATTGTGCAGGTGAAAATCCCAAAGTTGGGCTATCTGTCCATTCAGCATGGTTGTTCCTTTTATCTATAAAACACCAAAATGATTATGGCGCCTATGATCTGGCAAATGTAAAGAAGGGATGTTTGAGGGCCAAAGAACAGTTTTGCCCTGATTGCCCGCTGAGAGTAAACAAATTGCTTCCCTAACCGGAATCCTCTTCCTTTGAGTATTTCTTGTTCCGCGGTTGAATTGTAGGCGTTTTTGAATAACACATCCGGTACTCTATATTCTTCATAATTGTCGCTATTGTTGAGGAATACGTCCAACAAGCGGCTTCTTGTTATTTGAAAACTCTGGAAGCGTTTGTAGATGTAGTCAGTCACCCAAAATAAAAGTGACATAGCGATTTGAAGATACAAAATGGCTTCGTTTCCAATCTTGGTGAAAAAAATCGCGAGTAGTGCTCCAAAAGTAGTGATTGACCATGATTTGATCATGAAAAGCAGATTGTCGAATTTTAGAATATTATCTGCGAGCATTTTGTACTCACCCCATGCCATTTCTACCTTTGTGTCAGGTATTGCCATTGATTATTTCCTGTATTATTGGATGGTCTGTTTATAGAATTCCAAAACTGTTAGCTTGATTTGATGAAAATTTCTAAGCTGAGAGTTTTTGTTTTTTTGTAGACCGCATTTTAAGATAGATGATGGAAATAATTATGCAAGATATTTATTTTGCATGAAGTGTTGGTGCATCGTGAAATAATCTGGAGACTGCATGAGTTCTTTTAATCTAAAAAAATAGTTACAAACCCGCAGTTAACTGATTGTTAGTATAGATAAAGCATCAGAAAGAAACTGAAGGTAAAATGGCGTAATGGAGATATTGCAAGAACCAAGACATTCAATCTGAATTGATACTTGCGATAGGATGGTGGGGGTAATCCAGCTTTTTATTTTTTCTGTTTAAAATTCATCAAATCATTGCATTTGTGATTGGGTTTGATAGTGTGGATTGCCATTAGTGACGGTTCTTAACGCAAAAAAGGTCTCGAAAATTCCATCGTCTATCTGATTCAATCGGGTTTGCAATCCATCGAGAAAATCGTGCAATCCCCCTGTAATTATTTCGTCAATTTGTGTGTAGTTTAATTCACCAAGCAAACGCCCCAGGCGTTGCTCTGCTTTATTGCTAAAGGCGTCCAGAGGCGAACCAGTAATAGCATGCAGTGAATCAGCAGTACGATCCAGGCAAGAATGCACTGAACGCGGAAATTCACGGTTTAATATCAGAAAATCGGCTACTTTAGAGGGATTGATCTGTTTGAAATGTTTGCGATACATTTCTAGTGCGCTTGCGGACTTGAGTAAGGCTGCCCACTGAATATTGTCGATAGTCGTGCCAAGCGAGCTTACGTCCGGCAAAAGAATGAAGTACTTAACGTCCAGTATGCGTGAGGTTTTGTCGGCGCGTTCCAGCAGTTCACCCACCTGTAGAAAATGCCAGGCTTCGCCGTGGGACATTGTGGCCTCGGTAATACCATCAAACAAATGGCTTGCCATTTTTACGGCAGTGTAAAAATCATGGGGATTTTTTGTCACAGCTTTATTGGTGGCGGCATCTTTGACCAGTAAATAAAACCGGTTTGCCTGTTCCCACATTTCCGACGAGATAATTTCTCTCACCGAGCGCGCATTTTCACGCGCATTACGCACGCAGCTAAAAATGGAATTTGGATTTTCGCGATCGAATGTGAGGAAGTGCATGACGTTTTCGCGAGTGGGCTCACTATAGCGTTTGGAAAACTCGGCATGGTCACCGGTAATATTCACTAATGGCGCCCACTGCTCGCCGAATTCGGATGGCATGTCCAGACTAAGGTTCAGATTAACCTCAATGAAACGTGCGACATTCTCCGCTCGTTCCAGATAGCGGCTCATCCAGTAAATTGAATTTGCGACACGACTCAGCACTTTTGTTTGCTCCTTTTTGAATTTATTGTTTGTGTGGTCATTTGCTTAGCACCCAAGTATCTTTGCTGCCACCGCCCTGAGATGAATTGACTACCAATGATCCTTTTTTTAGTGCTACCCGGGTTAATCCACCAGGCATGACGTAAATATCTTTACCATAAAGAATGTAAGGGCGAAGGTCGATATGGCGACCTTCAAAATGGTCCTCTACCAGAACCGGTGCGCGTGACAGGGCGAGGGTCGGTTGTGCAATGTAATTGCGAGGGTTTTTGCGAATCAGCTCAGCAAATTCGGCACGCTGTTCTGGTGTGGAGTGTGGTCCTACCAGCATACCGTAACCGCCGGATTCATTGGTAGCTTTAACGACCAGTTTATCCAGATTGGCCAGAACGTATTCTCGCTCTTTGTCATCTGCGCAGATATGCGTGGGCACGTTGGGAAGAATCATGTCTTCATCCAGGTAATACTTTACGATCTGAGGTAGATAAGCATATACCGCCTTGTCGTCTGCAATACCGGTGCCAGGCGCGTTAGCGAGCGCTACGCGGCCATTGCGGTATACGTCCATGATGCCTGGCACACCCAGGGCAGAGTCTGAACGAAACACCTTAGGGTCAAGGAAATCATCGTCAATTCTTCGGTATATCACATCGACCCGCTGAAAACCACGTGTCGTTCGCATGTGAACAAAACCATCCATTACCACCAGATCACTACCTTCTACCAGTTCCACACCCATTTGTTGCGCCAGGAATGAGTGCTCGAAAAATGCCGAGTTGTACATGCCTGGTGAAAGTACGACTACATTGGGAGACGATATATTTTCAGGCGCCAGAAATTGAAGCGTTTCCAGCAAGCGGGCAGGATAGTCATCTACAGCCCTTACTTTTGACGCTTCGAAAACGTTAGGGAAAGTGCGCTTGAGTACCTGGCGGTTTTCCAACACATAGGAAACGCCTGATGGGCAACGCAGGTTGTCTTCCAGCACGTAATGCTGTCCGTCTTTGTCACGCACCAGATCAGTACCGGTGATGTGACACCAAATTCCACGAGGAACATCCAGTCCAACACATTGCGGTCGAAATGATGAGGCAGAGAGGATCATTTCTGCTGGAATGATTTTGTCTTTCAGAATTTTCTGGTCGTGGTAAATATCGTCCAGAAATAGATTCAGGGCATGAATACGTTGTTTCAAGCCACGTTCGATATAAGCCCAGTCATCGGCTTCTACGATGCGCGGAATAATATCAAAGGGGAAAATTTTCTCTGTGCCTTCGTCACTACCGTAAACAGTGAAGGTAATGCCCATGTTATACATGGCAGCTTCTGCAGCTTTCTGGCGGCTAAGTATGTCGCCATCCGGGAGGGCTTCTATACGTTCAACTAATATTTTAGCGCCGGGTCTTGGTACACCGGGGGCTTGCATTAATTCATCGTAGAAGGTGTCTGTGTCATAGGAATTAAAATTTAGGTTCATTTTTATGTTTTATTGTGAATTTAGTTAAATATAATACATTTTAATAACTATTACAAATAAAAGAATAAAATATTTCTCTTAAAATCAAGTAAAAGAGATAGAAATTATTACCTTAAAGAAGTTTGTATTTTTGAAATTTAATTTAATAAATAAGCTATATTTGGCCTTAATATACGATCATTAAATAGTTATTTTATGAATTTAATTAAAATTTTATGAATAATGTAATAAATAGTACTTATTTATAGTTTTTATGTTGTGTAAGGCCGTTGAGAGGGCAACCATTGTTTTACTTTATCGCTGGTAAATGAGTATGGGTTCCCAACTTTTCAATCTATGAATAGTGCAAATCGATATTACCGGGATTTTCCGGTGCGTAGTTCTATCTTTAGTGTCATTCACTTGATTTTAGATTGTTTTAAAAGTTTTTTTAAAGTATTGAATGGAATGTGCCGACAAAGCGCAGGAGATCAACATGAGAATGCCTCTTCGATGGCTGCTGCCATTGAGGAATTGACTTTCTCCATTGCACATATGAGTGATCTCGCAAATGATGCGAACACCTTGTCGCAAAGTTCTTGCGAGCTTACCCAGTCTGCCAGGGATGTGGTTGGCAAAACTGTTTCTATGATTAACGACATATCCAAAGTCATCGGATCCACTGCTCAGCTGGTGGAATTGTTAGGGTCCAAAGCTGAAAACGCGGGGCAAGCTGCTTTGGTTATTAGAGAAATTGCGGAACAAACTAACTTGCTTGCTCTGAATGCGGCGATTGAGGCGGCCAGGGCAGGGGCTTTGCTGTTGTGGCGGATGAGGTTAGAAAGCTGGCTGAACGCACACGCACAAAGCTACTGAGGAAATAGGTACTACCATGCAGGAAATACAGGACAGCAAGTCTATCGTTCTTGATGGAATTGCTTCGGCTGTTTCTAAAGCACAAGAGGGTGCTGCAGCTGCATCGCACGCAGGCGAAGCAATTGATTCTGTTGCTGCGAAAGCCGCAGAGGTTGGTTTGGTTGTAGCAGATGTTTCAAACGTATTAAGTGAGCAGAAGCATGCTGCAAGCGAAATTGCGCAACATATTGAGCGTCTTTCCGCTAAAGCAGAATCTTCACTTGCGATAGCGGATAATGTTGCTGAAAAGGCACAAGAAATGAATGGAGTGGTTTCTTCTGTCAGGGATACGGTAGGTCATTTCAAGTTAAGTTAGTAATAATCGCATACATACAAGGCAGAAAATCTAACGGCCTTTTATGAATGCACGGTTTTTTCGATATAGTGAAACTAATTTTGATTCAGGGGCGGCTCCCCAAGCACGCCTTTTTCTCCAGTTATGCGAGCAATGATTACTGCACCACAGGAATCGCTGAATACATTGACCGAAGTACGGCACATATCCAGTATGCGGTCGACAGCGAGAATCAGGCCGATGGCTTCAACCGGTAAACCGACAGCGGCCAGAATGATGGCAATGGCTACCAGGCTAGCGGAAGGAATGGCTGCCACACCAATAGAAGTCACCAAGGCCATCAGCACAATGGTAAATTGCTGCACAAACCCTAGTTCAACCCCATAAGCCTGGGCGATGAACATGGCGGCTACACATTCGTATAAAGCCGTACCATCCATATTAACAGTGGCACCAAGTGGCAATACAAAGCTGCTGGTCCGGTTAGAAACGCCTGCATTTTTTTCTACGCATTCCATGGTAAGCGGCAGGGTGGCTGCAGAAGAACTCGTTGAAAAAGCGGTGAGTAAAGCAGGGGCCATGGCGCGAAAATGGTTGAGTGGATTTACCCGTCCGACAAAATAGAGCAGCAGTGGCAGTACCACCAGAAAGTGTACCAGTAGCCCCGCCATCACGCTCAAAAAGAACCATGCCAACGGGACAAAAGCAGCAAATCCTGTGCTGGCTACCACCTTGGCGACCAATCCAAAAACACCAATAGGAGCAAATAGCATCACCCAGTCAGTAATTTTCATCATTACCTGAAAGATGCTTTGCCAAAAGGTGTACATATTTTCCGCATTGTCTTCTTCGATCTTGGTCATGAAGAAACCAAACAGCAGGCTAAAGAAAATCAAACCGAGCATCTGACCATCTGCGGCAGCAGCGACAACGTTGGTTGGTACCATCCGCAGGAAAACCCCAACCAGATCACCCGTGCCTTTCCCTTCTACTTTGGCTACTACGTCACTGGTGTTTTCCGATAAGCCGATCAGATTTTTTGCTGGTTCACCATCTACAATGCCAGGTGCCACCATGTTTACAATGATAAGTCCCACAAGAATGGCAAACAGGCTGGTGGTTACGTAATACAGCAGGGTTTTCAGGCCCAACTTGCTGAATGCGCTACCTGACCCAATGCCGGCTATGCCAACGATGATAGATGACACCACTAGTGGCACAATCAGCATTTTCAAAGCATTCAGGAAAAGCGTGCCGATGAAATCAAACATTGCATAAAACCGCACACCAAACAGTTCAGTCGTTGTCCCTGTTAATGAACCTGCAATGACAGCGAGTAAAAGAGCAATGAGAATTTGCCAGTGCAGTTTCAGTTTTATCATGCTTTTGTTCCTGTCATTGGTTGGAGGTGGAAGCAACGCTGTGGCTGGGGTTGTCCTGCTGAGTGACTTTTTAAATGGTGTTTTCTGATTATTGACTAACTGAACTGCAGGTCACACGATTCCGGCCTTGTTGCTTGGAATGATAAAGGAAGTCATCCGCGGTGGCTATGAGGGAATCCAGTGTGGCATGTTGAGTGTTTCTTGGGGCAACGCCGAAACTAGCTGTTACCGCTGTTTCACCTGTTGAGTGTGGAACACGGATGTTTGAAATTTCAGATCGCAATCTTTCTGCAAGCGTTGTTGCTTCTTGAGGGCTTGTTTCAGGCAGGTAGATAATAAACTCCTCGCCACCCCATCTGGCCAGTACGTCAGCTTGTCTGATTAATTTTTTAAGCAAATTGGAAATTACGACCAGAACTTTGTCCCCATGTGGATGGCCATAATTGTCATTGATTTCCTTGAACAAGTCGATATCGAGCAAAATGACGGAGGGGCTACGTCCATTGCGTAGCGTCATACTCCAGAGTGGCGCGGTTTTATCGTAAAATGCACGCCGATTGTTCAAACCCGTAAGTGGATCCAACTGTGCAAGTTGCTCTGCACGAATTTTTTCCTCCTGACCAACGCGAAATTGGTAGGCCAGGGCCAGTGCAAGGAGTGTCGCATCAATTAGCATGCCTATTTCAACTGCACGGAATGTCCAGTTGTTGAGAGGTATAAAGCCCCAGGTGGAGAGCGTTGTCAGTACGGCGCCTACCATGGCGGCAATGGCGGCTAATAGAAAATAGCGAGCTGGTTTATGACCCGAGTAGACTGAAACGCCACCCAGAAACAGCATGATGATGGTGAACAGGGACATAAAAGTAAATGCACTGAGCAGGGCATAGAGCTGACTATCCATCATGATTGCGGCGGCAAGCCAGACTCCGAATACGGCGCTATACCACAAGACTGCATTGTAAATTCGGGGGGAATTGTCTTTTGTATCCAGAAAGCGAATGGCAAACAGCAGTCCACTTAGTGAATAAAAATACATCAGTACGGGAGGTGCCCAAAGCTGCCATTTTACAGACAGGGGCCAGATCCATTGATAACCGTGGCTAGTGTAGGCAATGTTCATTGCCATGAACATCGTCAGATAGAGGGAGTAAAAAAAGAAGCGTGAGCTCCTTAAGCCAATGAAAAGTGTCATGTTGTAAGCAATTAAAGCAAACAGGAAACCATAGATGATGCCGTAGCTATAACCTTGCTCTATTTCCTGGTGTTGCGCCATTTTTGGGTTCATCAGATAGATTGGAACAACCATGGGATCTGGCGTTTCGATTCTCAGGAAGACGTCGCTTACGCCCGTATTGAATCGCTGATCAAGGGTGAAAAAGCGGCTGTTGAGGGGGCGCAGTGCGAACGGTTTGCTATCACCAAGGTGATATTCAGCGACATTGATACCTTGGTGCTTTACATAGATATCAATACTATCAAGCCATGCAGTCTCAATCGACAATCTTTTTGTTACAGGTACGCCGGTTGGGTTATCGACGGAAAAGTGGATCCAAACGGGTTTTGAACCAATGCCAAAGTTAAGGAAGGGACTTTGACTCTGCAAGAATTTCCCGGACTTGTAAATTGCTTCTGCATCTGTCAACTTGAGTTGAGAGGTCTGATCTTTTAAGAAACTGGTATATAAGCCAATTGCAGCGTCACTCTCCAACGCCACTGAAATGGGGGCTGCGGCAACGAGCGAATGCCAGACTAGGGTTAATAACCAGAAATAGGGAAAAAGTGAACGGAATCTCATTGATATGTGGAAATTTTTTTTTAATTTCTCATGTCGTGAAACTTGTGAAGCAGCAAGGCGGTACACTGATTGTCTTGTGTGCAGTGATTGGCAGAGGAATGTTGACGACATGTTAAATTGATAATAGACCATTTTAACATCAGGGCATAAAGTGCGTGGTGTTTATTGAGTAATGCGTTATTCAGAATGTTACAAGGTCACAATAATAGATTTTAAGCTGTTTAAAAAATCTTAAAACCCAATCCTGTTTTTTCCTTTCCCCAGCTTTTCTGTGTGTAAATCTTCAGGTTGCAACTTATCGCGATTTGCAAGCTTGGCATTGCCGAACGCGTCGATGAGCAGCTTGCGCATATCTCGGGGGGCTATTGAAGCCAATTTTTCCAACACGTTCTGAGCAGGCTCAGTAGGAAACCCCCAATTGTGGTCGTTCAGTATGTCTTGATAAACAGCGAGGGCAATTTTTAGCGAGCCTTCATAATCCGGACGCTCAATTGTATAGACATTCATCCGGTTAAGTATGGGTTCGGGGATGCTGCTTTCATCGTTTGCAGTAGCAATCCAGAGAATGTGGCTTGCATCAACTGAAACTTCAATGAATTCATCTTTAAAATGTTTGGCTGTGTCTTGCTCTAACAGACTGTAAAGAGCGCCCATCGGGTCATAGCGGGAATCGCCCCCGGCTTTGTCTACTTCATCCAACGTTATCAGTGGGTTTGCATATTCACCATTGACTAAAGATTGGGCTACTTTTCCCGGTTTGGCATTGGTCCATTGTGAAGATGCGCCTGACAATACCCAGCCAGCTGTAAGCGAACTCATGGAGATAAATTCGAAGCCAGTGCCAAGAATTTTTGCGACGGATTTTGCAAAATACGTCTTACCCAAGCCTGGTTCACCGAGCAGAAGAATAGGGGTGATCTGCATGGGCTCGTTACCCGAAATCGCCAAGGACATATGTTTTTTGAAGTTGTCGATCACTTCCGTGAAGTTCGGTGAGCTTTCATAGAGCGAATCAATACCTTCGGTAGATGAGGGCTTGATGATGTAGCGCATGCCACCAGAGCGAATCATTTTTTCATAAAGTGATTTGAGTGAATCGTTTTTAGAAGCAGAAGAGTCTTCCATGGCACGATCAACATCAGCAACGCTGTAGATGGATTTGTATCCAGCGATAGGAATTTGGATGGTTGCAGTCATATCGTCGCCCCCTGAGCATACGCGTCACTAGAAATTCATAAGAGTTTTGGGATTTTATGGTGCTTAATATATTTAGCGACAAGGTGATCTTAATCTTTAATTTATTTGGCAAGCTCCAAACTGTAATTGAATTGCCCTATGGACAAGGCTGGATGGTGTCTGTATTTGGCTGGTATTTCATTCAATGGGTTTCCTTATTGACTTACACACTTCAGGTGTTGAACCCGCACAATGCACAGGATCATGGCTGCATTGATCTACCGACGAACTTATACACTGCGTGCTGATTAACTTCTGCGTCGGCAAACAAAACTGGAAAGCACCTGACGGTATCTTTGTGCCACGTATTGGTAAAGCTAATCAAAAAAACTTCCAGGCTTGCAGATGAAGTTTAAAAACATTATAGAAACAATCTACTTGTCGCATTTTTGACAATATAACCACCTCAAATTATGACGTTCCAACAATTTTTTATTTTAAAAAATTACTTTTCGGGCAAAGAATCCCTTTTTTCGCCAGCATTCCTACCCGATCCTCGATCAAAATAAGCGGGGCAATATTTTTATCAGTTTGTTTACAAAAAACGATAACGCCAACCCATTCTATTTATGACGTTTTTTTATTTAATACAATTGTGTTTTTCAAAACACTTCTGGGCACATATTTTGCTAAAGATGGTATTGGTGAGGTCATCTATTTGACAATGAGTCGGGATGACTGCATCAGATCACAAATTGCGGAAACGAAATTGCTGGACTTCCGGATTGTAACCCGGGAGCCAGTCTTAAAATATAAATTGGAGGTCATAATGAGACTAATAAAAATCCCGGGGGGCATGCTAGTGGTGCTTCTTGCATTGGGTTCCCAAAGTGTGCTGGCAAATAATATCAGCAGCACTATGCTCGATAACAAACCGCTTGATGTTTCGCTGTATTCAAGCGATGGTCTTGGCAATTTTCAGATCAAGATTGATGAATATATGAGCGCTTACGGCGAGCAATGGAATGGTGACGTTAGTGGGCCAGGCGCGGTCGGATTCTGGAATGCCCTCTCAACCAGCCCAAATCTCTCCATCAGCTTCAGTGGCGCTAGCGTAAGCGGTAACAATGCTCCCATACTAAGCTATCAGGGCATAGTAGATGCTTCCAAGGTAATGTTTTCTTCCTCTGCAACACAATGGGCCAATAATTTCGACTCGAACGATTGGGCCACAGACTCTGGCATGTATTCCGTAATTGCGAGTTACAGCATCAGTGGATTCACCCCCGGACAGGCCTACAGTATCACTGCTGTAGTGGATGATTGCTGCATTGATCAGGACCCCTCGTTAGGCATGACACAGCATGCAACTGCCCACATCACCTTCAGCCCCAGCGTTTCCGCTGTCCCTGTTCCTGCGGCCGCATGGCTGCTAGGGTCAGGCCTGATAGGCTTGATAGGCGTGGCTCGGCGGTCAAATATCTAACTCAATAAATGCAGTTACTTCCTACCATCAAGAGGATTAAAGAATATGAAGCTCAAATATCTTGCAATGGCTTGTGCCATTTCGGCCAGCTTTAGCATTGGCTCGCAAACTTATGCCGGAAGCGGTGAAGTCGTTTTTATCCATAGTGGTGACATTCATGGTCACCTTGTTCCACGCGCCAATGTCCGCAGTGATTCCACTCCCGGGCACATGGAAGGCGGGCTGGCTCGAATGGCCACAGTCATTCAACAAATCCGCCAAGAGAATCTTGGAAAGACTCTCTACTTCAATACCGGTGATACTGTTCAGGGTTCTGCCGAAGCATTGTTCACAAAAGGCCAAGCTTTGATCGACGTTGTCAACATGCTCGGCGTTGACGCGCATGCGCCTGGTAACTGGGATTTCCTATACGGCCCAGCGCGCTTTGAAGCAACCTTTAAGGGAAACAGTACGACAGCCCCGCTCGCAAACTGGAACGCTATGGCGGCAAACCTCTATTACACTAACCAGACCGATAGTACTGCTGTCTGCGGTGTAAAAAATGCGTCAGGTGTTCCTCTCAAACGAGTTCTCCCGCCCTATATGGTTAAAACGGTGAATGGCGTCAAAGTAGGTGTTATTGGTTTCACTACAGCTCGGGCTATCGCGGCCATTTCACCTACGGTCACCGCCGGCTATTTATTTAATGATGGGAAGGTTGAATTGCCATGTTATATCAATCAGTTGCGAAGTGCTGAGCAGGTCGATCTGGTTGTGTTGATCTCGGAGCTTGAAATGGGCCGTGATATTGCTCTGGCTGAGACGTACCCTGGTGTTGACTTGATCTTGAATTCGGATATGCATGAGAAAACCCTTCAGCCGATCATAACCCCCACTGGCACCCTCATTGTGGAAGAAGGTCAGGACGGTACTATGCTAGGCGAAATGCATTTTCAGGTGAGCGCCGGACATACCATGCCAGGTGACGGCAAGGTCACATGGACATGGACGCCTCACATTATCATTGACACCATTCGTGAAAACCGTTTTGTGGCTGCCAAGGTCAAGCAAGTGCGGACACCTTTTGTAATGGGCACTTTTGTGCCTGGTCAGGCTGTAACCGTGGGTGGCAATACCACTACTTTGCTGCGTCCAATTGATGAGGTTGTCGCTTACTCCAACGTGGCCCTGCATCGTTCCAACTTCATGGACGAAGACATGGCTGGCGTGGTGGAAGGTTCCTCGCACGACCTGATAGCTGACGCTATGCGCTGGTCTGCAGGTTCTGATGCGGCAGCGTTGCGTGGCTTCCGTTACGGCACGCATATTCCTGTTGGTTCAGCGATCACGATGCAGGATATCTACCACTACATCCCGATTGCTGCCAAGGTGGGTCGTTCGCCTAAGGCATGCGGCTATGACCTTAAGTTCCAGGCTGAAAATGCAAGCGACGGTACATTCAATGCTGACGCAACAAAATGGACGGGCGGTTGGTTATTTGGTTACAGCAATGTGAGCTACGATCTGGATGCCTGTGCAGGATATGGTATCGATGGGGCAACCGGAGCAGTGGATCGTGCGACCAACATGAAAGTGGGTGGTAATCCAGTGAACATCTCTGATAAGTATAATGCCGCTACTCAAGCTTGCTTCAGTGGAGCTGCCGGCTATAGCGTGGCTGGCTACTGGTATAACGATGATCCAGGTACCATAAACAACTGTGCACCATGCCGGGGTCGCTTGATTCAAACGGTCAAGACCGATGGCACAGTTGTAGATGTAGCCGTACCTACTTACAACGCAACTACCGGTGTCACTACTGTTGCTTACACATTACCAACCAGCACTGACCTGCTCGATATCAGTGAGGCCGTAGTGAACTATCTGCGGGCGCCTAGTGCTTCTGGTGGTATTGGCGGTTTGGTGTCGGTAGCCAATCTGCCACTGCACCGTCTCAACGTGAAACGGTTACCAAACGTTAACCCGTACTCGTTCAAGACGATCCAGCCATTGAGAGGTGCCACAGCAGCAACTTGCCCGGCAGCACCGCTGTAATTTACTCCAGTTAGATGTGGATTTAAGCCCGGCATCTGCCGGGCTTTTTTATGCAATTTTCTTCCCAAGGCAGTTCAAGCCGTATAGGCAATTAACTGCACTTGTAAGGCTAATTGTTATTCTTCAGAATGCTGGTAGCAGTTTTTATTGATACATATTGCAGTTAAAGAGAATTGTATTTAATTTGATAGAGGCAATAATGAAAGTAAGTCTGATCTCGTTAATTCTTTATTTATTGGCTACTATTACTTCAGTGAGTGTTTCTGCTTCAGAACTGCGCATCACTTGTAAGAGTGATGACGTCGGCGCGAAAGTCCAAATCAACGGCGAGTTCAAAGGTGTTTGCCCTATAAGCATGACTGTCGCGGAAGGGAAGTACACTCTGCGGGTTTTTAAAACTCTGGAAGCATCATACGAACGTGTTTTTGAGCAGGATGTCAGCATCGGTGAAGGCGTGCTGAAGAAAATTGAAGCGGTACTGTCTACAGCGCGCATGAGTAAAGACGCGCAGAACCGTGAAGACGCAAAAATTCTTGCCCAAATTGCTGATGCGATGGTGACCATTCCTGCGGGCAGTTTCATGATGGGCTCAAACGATAGTTTCACTAATGAAAGACCTCTCCATCGCATCACCATCGCCAAGCCCTTTGCTTTGAGCAAGACTGAAGTCACCCAACGTCAATGGCGCATGATCATGGGTAACAACCCGAGCACGTTTACTAACTGTGGTGAGGACTGCCCTGTGGAAACCATCAGTTGGAACGATGCACAAGCTTTCATCCAGAAGCTTAACGCCAAGACCGGCCAGCACTACAGGCTGCCAACTGAGGCGGAATGGGAATACGCATGCCATGCGGGAAAACAACATCCCTATTGCGGCGGTGACTATCTGGACAGCGTGGCATGGTTTGACGAAAATAGCCCCACCACAACCCAGCCAGTAGGTCGTAAACAGGCGAATGCGTTTGGCTTATTTGACATGAGCGGCAACGTCTGGGAATGGGTGGAGGACAGCTATCACGATAGCTACAAAGGCGCACCTACGGATGGTAGCGCATGGTCAGGGGATGGCGTGAAGCGCGTGCTTCGAGGCGGTTCATGGAACAGCGAGCCACAGGACCACAGCGCGACCTATCGCTTCTGGTCAGTTCCAGCGTACCGTTATGGATACGGCTTTGGATTTCGTTTAGCCAGGATTTTGCCGTAGTTTGGCAGGTTGGGTGTAATAGTCACGACTTAATCTGATATTTCTCCAGGTTTTACTGATGGTGTTGCCAACTCCAGTGCAGTTTTCAATTTGGTAAATTGATCGTATCTGGCCTCATTTGAGAGCGTCGTTTGATTTATTTAAAATGCATGGCGTACACAATGTGATGAAATATTTTTCCTAGGTAAGAGGGTCATACTTTGATGCTCGTTGTCCGCAAGCTTTTCTTGCTGGCGGTGCGTTCCTCCAGGCTAAGAGCGCGTAAGCTATTAAGTGCATTCAACAAGACTTCTTCTTGTCGATCTACTGGGAATACCATGTATGCAGGGAGTGAAAATGAAGGGCAATGAGGAACCAACCACAATTGACCCTGTTCAATCAGGTCCCGAGTGATACGCATGGGGAAATATCCTGAGCCTCCACAATGGAGAATTTGCTGCATCACCAACCAGCCTATGTTAGCAGTGATTGCTGGTGGCGCCATTTCTGGAAAACTTGTTGTAAATTGAGAATGGAATTCTGATCCCCAATCCATGTGAATATAGCCTGGATCTGGCCACGCTCTTGAGGGATCAGAGGCAACTAGCACGAGCACTTCTTCGAAGAGTCGTTCAACTCCCAAACCGGGGCGACTTTCTGGCGTATACATTACCCCAACATCTACTGTGCCCTGAACTAAACCTTGCATAATGCCTTCCTCAAAGCCGATTTCCAGCCGCAGGGAAATATCGGGATATGTCTCTCTCATCCTTCCCACCCATTGCGGCAAAAAACCATCCCATAAAGCGATGCGCCCGCTTAGGGTGAGGCTTCCACGGAATCCGGCAGGAAGGCCGACATCGTGTTTGGCTTGCTCCATCGTCTGTACCAGCGTTTTGGCATGTCGCAGAAAACGACGTCCAGCTGGCGTGAGTTCTGCGCCGCTTCGACCGCGCCGAAACAGAGTGGTACCCAGTTGTTTCTCCAATGTCTGGATGCGAGCGCTTACGGTGGATTGAGTAATGTACAGGCGCTGCGCAGCACCTACAAAATTACCGGCAGCAGCGACAGCAAGAAAAGTTCGGGCGAATTCAATTTCCATAATCTACCTTATCTATCGAATTTACCGATAGATAATACCAAAAAATATCGTTTGTTAAATGTTTAATTAAAACTTACTCTAGATGCGTGGTTTCTCATCAAAGAAAAAATATATGTGTTCTTACAAGATTATTTACTTACTTAAGGGGAACGTATGAAAATAGTTTCGACCATCATGCAGCGCATCTGGATGCAACTTCGTAGTCATGACCCGCATCCAGCCAGTCATGCAGAAAAGCTGATTTCAACAGTTGGAGGATTTGTGGGGATTTTGCTGGTATTACTTGTCAGCGGTCGGATTCTCGATTTCCATGGTGCAGCTTTAGTCGTTGCTTCTATGGGGGCATCAGCCGTGCTGCTCTTCGCAACGCCCCACAGCCCTCTCTCTCAGCCTTGGTCGCTATTAGGTGGACACCTGGTGTCGGCCTTCATCGGCATTACTTGCGCCAAACTGCTGGCCAATCCGCTTTATGCCGGGGCTCTGGCAGTTGCTTTGTCTATTGCTGCTATGCATTACCTGCATTGTCTCCATCCACCGGGCGGAGCCACGTCTCTGGTGGCCGTAATGGGAGGCGAGCCGATTCGTGCCTTGGGCTATTGGTTTATGGTTACGCCCGTACTGGTCAATGTGCTGATCATTCTGATTGTTGCGGTTGCCGCCAACTACCCTTTTCGCTGGCGCCGTTATCCGGAATGGCTTTCCGTACCGGTTGATGTTTCAAAAGTTGCGTGCGATGCCCCTTCCGAGAAATGCATGATCGCCCACAGCGATCTTGTTTATGCCTTGTCTGAGATGGATTCGTTTATTGACGTCACTGAAGAAGATCTGCTTCAGATTTATCACATGGCAGTACGTCATACTCACTCACCAGTTCAAACCGCTACCGTATGAGTTGGTGCGAGGGCGTAAGTTAAAAGTATCGTATTTATTCAGAATTATCATTGATCATTGGATTGTGTATGGCAGGGAATGAATGAGAAGGTAACTAAGCACCAGCTACAACAAGCTTTCAATTACCGGGAAAAGTTCACGTTCCTCAAAGCGCACGTGAGCAGTTAAACATTTTCCAAAGTTGTTTAGTGCATCGATATCGTTTCTGTTCAAACCATCAGCAGTGTTTAGTAGTGGCAGTAATGTCTGCTCTTCAATCTGAAAATGCGGATCCAGCTCTTTCGAGAACGCCGTGATGGCACGCTGGTAGGTTTGGCTCACCGTTGCTTCATTGCATGATAGAGCTGCGCTCTGACAAGCCTTTCCCAAAGAAAGAGCGGCATGGTGATCTCGCGATAAAGGTTGCAGGGTTGGGTTTCGTTTCATTCGGCTCTTATACGGGCTTTTTTACATGCATTTCCGGATTGTCCGCTATCAACTTTGACTGCATTGTATTAACAGAAATTACATCAAAGTGTTGCCTGATGCTGGATAAATTCTTTACTTTCAACGCGTCTTTTGGTGAACGGGCCTTCCGAATGGGTCGTCCCACTCCCCAGAGCCTGCGATTTCAAGTTGTACTCTATTCAGCTGGCGAATGCGTTTCTTCTCGGGACTTTCCTTGGCATAAATGTTTTCCAGGCTTTCACGGATATGTTGTAAAAGGTTGTTTTGGTCATTATTAGTCATGATCTTTTCCAAAATTGAGGATTGAGATGATGTCCCCCTAAGGAGCTTTCACCCCGTACCAGCCAGGATGAGCAAAATAGGTACCATAATTGTCCAGGGCGTAAGCGATCTTTTTCGCGCCTTTACGGGCATTATCGTTGCCTTGTCCTATCATGTTGTCCGTTCCGGCAATGATGTCGCCCAGTATGAGATGGAGCATGTCATCCGCTTCTCGATCCAGCTTGCAGTTCTGCACCATAAAAGTAATCTGGACTTTTATTCGCTTTGACAGAACTTGGTATTGCTCCGCGGTTGTGTTACCTGACTGTATAGACAGCATTTCCGAACTCAGCGCATCGCGGATGCGGCTCATTCCCAGGCGCAGGTTGGCATCACTGTTCCATTTCTGACCGTGGTTGAGCGTGAGTTGCGCTGGTGAATCATTGTTTGAATGATTGTGATCCTGCGCCAAGGCTGTCAACACACTCGCACTTAACATTAGGGTAGCGGACAGCATTGCCGAAATTTTTTTCCATTGTGTATACATGTTTATCTCCTGCCAGGATTTTGACTTAATGTTTATCGGTGATTCGGGTGATAACAAACGCATATTTAATCCTCCGAGTATGCTTGAAAGTGAATTTGTCTGTTTGACTTCCAATTAGATGTATTTATAATACACCTTTTGATATTTATTATAAATGGTTGTTCTAAATTTTTACATTCGTTAGATGGAAAAGTTGGGACAGTATAAATTTCAGTAGTGCTGCTTTTTTGATTTATTCAGGAGGTTGTAAGTGGGTAGTAAAACAAATATTTTGGCTAAAGATTCGCGCCTTGCGTCACAGGCATTTAACATTGGCAGCATACTTGCCGTTCTCATTGCGCCATTGCTCATGATTTGGATTGCAGTTTCAATCTTCGTTTATGCATCAATAGCCTATCATCCAAACAAAAAAGTGGCTGAATATAATAGATGGGCCGGTTATCGCTTTTATGGGGTGGCTGGGTTCATGGTGCCATTTGGTTCACCAATCTATGAGCTTTTTGGTAACTGGCACGGCGTTTTGGCATTGTGGGCAATTATGTTTATTATTGTTGTGCCATGGGGTATCTGGTCGGTAATTAAGGCGCATAGAGAAGAGTGGACAGAAACACAGATATACATAGAAGACGTAGAAGATGGCGTCACTGCTCAAGCCAATTAGACGCTTGAACATTCATTGAGAAACAAGATCGATAATTTTACTATCATTATTACTGGCTTTTGGCCACAAAACAGGCCAGATGCGCAGGGAGAAAACGAACAGAGAAAGCCAGATAAACACGCCTCCAGCCACAATTATGACATGCAATCCAACTAGATAACCCGCAACATATCCAAGCAAACCTAAGTGTAGTAGCCCCATTTGAGCCCAAGGCCATTTGCCCATTTGGATTGGGTTGCCAGTAAATCGTGGCAGCATGTGCGCACCTAATGCATAAATCAATGAAAGAACAAAACCGACAGTGAAGAGATGCAAAGCAACCGGGCGTGCTGGACCATCGGACAATAATGCACCGTTGATAATTAACCCCATGCCTGAAAGCATAAGGTAGATCATGGATGCTATCGCAAAATATCGATTATCTGTGGAAAGGGAAATTCCGGCATGCTGCATATCCGATTTGGCTTTTGATGGGGCGGCTTCAACCAACGAACGTGCTTCAGCTAAGCTTTGCACACCAATTCCCTTGAGCTCACCATCAATGACGAGAGCAGGAATGGTTTTCAGGCGAAGTTGGCTGACCAATGCTTTACCTTCTGGCTGGGACATATCCAGCACAGCAAATTCCACATCCTTTTCTTCAACCACTTCGCGCCAGATTTTTTCTGCTTGATGGCAGGATTGGCACCAGTCAGATACCAGTAGTTCAATTTTCAATATGTCCCCCCAAATTATTATTTTCCGATGAGTGAGAGTGATTTACTCGCATAAATTATTGGTAAATAGCTTTTAGATAGTGGGAATGCATACGAAACTAGTCCTGGCAGCGCATGCATTGCACATCATAACGATCAATCCATTTACGCAGTGCTTCTTGAGCTTCGTTCCCTGTTTTAAGATGTTCCAATGCTTTTACTGGATCATCCGGTTTCATCACTACCAACCAGGCATCAGTGTAAGGTGCAATATTAAGCAGATTGGGGCTATCGAGTACTTTCTGGTTTCGCGCTACAACTACCCCTTCAAAGGGCGCAGGAATACCACCTGCCCATTTACCTGATTCAATTCGCGCCAAGGGTTTTTTCCATGCGCGATGTGTCCCAATTTCTTTAATCCAAACGTATTGCACTTTTCCGGACATGGTTTGCGAGGGATCAGTGAGGCCAATGGTATATGTGCCATCACCTTCCGGCCTAACCCATACATAATCCAGGTCATAATATAAATCTTCAGGCATTTCACAGCCACGATATTCAGACATAACCACTCATCTCCCAGGCCCTTTTGCTTTTACTGTTAGCAGCATATTCACGCCGAACATCACGATTGCAGCATACGATACTATTCCACCAATCAACACTAACCAATTTATCATGGCAAGCCATCCAGCGACCATGATAGGCAGACCAGCATTGGCGGAATAGAGTTGCCAATTAGCCATGCGTTCTGAATACAGTGGAAACCCTGAGAAACGAGGAAGAACGTGCAATCCGACACCGTAAATAAACATCAGAAAAAATCCAAGCAGCATGATGTGCCCGTGCGCGCGTGGGACATTACCAGGTATAAGGTTTGGGTCAATGAGCCGGGTTAGTGCGATAAGACCACCCAGCATCCCATAGATCAAGCTGATGGTGATAAAAATGCGATTGCGCTTATGCATAACAAACTCCCTGTGCGCTTTGAGTAAAAGAAGCTGACTGGCACTGGTATGCAGTTATATGGACAGTGCCTGATGAATTTCCCGGTTTAAGCATTTTTGATTCGCTTTGTTGCTTGTTCAGTCTTTGCACAGGCAACATGACAGCCTTGAACCTGATATAAGTATCGTACTCCGAGTGTTTAACGTATACAACCAGCTGGTTTACGCTATCAACCTCAAACGTAAAACTTGTATCCCGAATAGATATAATATACTGGCGTGCTAATTCTGCAGTACACCTTCGCTATTTGAAATTTGCAGGTTGATTATATTGATCAATAATTCTGCGACTCATAATGGTTGAGAGAAGTCTTAGCTGATAAGTTTCTGGTAAATTACTCATGACGGGGCTTTGCTGATGATTAAACGTTTAAACAGCTTGCTCTGCTCGGCGTTTCCTGGTTGCGAAGCGATGTTTAGGGGCGCTAAAAAAATTCAGTTGTAAAATCAATCGCAGTTAGGAGCTATTGATGTGATAATGTAGCTCAGCTAAATCTAAAATCGACACGTTATTCGTATAAGAATAGGGTTTTCACCTCTTTTAACGTGTTGTAATTAATCGTATTGCACTCATCATCACTCTGTATAGGCCTGTTATGGAATCCAAGAATATTACCGAACAAGAAACAGACCAGCTGGAAGATCTTTTGGCTTCAGATATTTTCAATAATGAAGCCATGACTCTGGACTATCTTCAAGGTTTTTTATGTGCTGTCGCAAGTGGCCCGGACCTCATTCCTCCAAGTATATGGATACCTGCAGCATTAGGTGATTCACCCGAGTATGAGTCAGCCGCGCAGGCGGAAACCGTACTGGATTTATTGATGAAGTTTTACAATACGATTGCTTCCGCTTTGCAAAATGACGAAGAGTTTGATCTCATACTTTACGAGATGGATGATGAATCGGAAGAGCTGGATTATGCTGCCTGGTGTGAAGCATATGTTTATGGCACGCAAATTGGTGAGATAAACTGGATTGAAGCCGCAGGTGAGTTTGCTCCTGATTTAAGTGAAAAAATGGAAGCCTTTTTTCTGTTGAGCGGGATGCTAAAGGATGATGCTGAAAAGCACAATGAGCCTTGGTTATCCAAAAAAGATGAAGAAAAGGCCATTGCTATGGCGCAAGAAGATTTTCTATCTACTATTAATGACCTCTATCGTTTTTGGCAAATTCAGCGCACCCCTCAGAATTCCATTACACGCGATGCACCCAAGGTTGGTCGCAATGATCCCTGCCCCTGTGGCAGTGGCAAAAAATTTAAACAGTGCTGTGGTGTAGAGCCAACATTGCATTAAATATCTAAATTGGTGAATGTGTTATCTTAATTCATCATGATTCCTGAAAATGGGAAACTTCATCAGTTTCCCATTTTTTATTTCATTTTTGAATTATTCGGATGCAATTATGAAAACAAGATTTTTATTTCTCAAGCCGTTTTCCCTGGCCATACTCATAATCAGTCTTAGTTTAACCGCGGTTGCAGATGATCTGAATCACGCACCAGAAGCTGCAACAGGTTTGCAGAAACGGCATGATGTTTTTGCAAAACATGCCATGGTGGTTGCTGCCAACCCTTTGGCCGTAGATGCTGGCATTCAAATGCTGAAACGAGGTGGTTCAGCTGTAGATGCTGCAATTGCAGTGCATATGGTGCTAACGTTGGTTGAGCCACAATCTTCAGGTATTGGCGGTGGGGCATTTATGCTTTACTACCAAAAAAATCAAGCAAAGGTTGAGACGTTTGATGGTCGAGAAACGGCACCTGCAGCGGCTACACCCGATATGTTCATAGGGGAAAATGACATGCCGTTACCTTTTTACGATGCTGTAATTGGAGGGAAATCCGTGGGGGTGCCGGGTGATTTACGTATGCTTGAAATGGCGCATAAACGCCATGGTAAATTGCCGTGGGCAACGCTTTTTGGGCCAGCGATTGCGCTTTCCGAAAAAGGGTTTGCTGTATCACCACGGCTGCATGCTTTGATAGCGCGTGACAAATATCTGCCTTTGCAGACTGCTTCACGGGAATATTTTTATCACGCTGATGGCTCTCCGCTTAAAATCGGAGAAAATCGCAAAAATCTGCAGTTGGCGCGTGTGTTGCGCAAAGTGGCAAAAGGGGGCGCAAACGCTTTTTATACAGGAAAGATAGCTAAAGATATTGTTGCTACAGTACAAGCACACCCTACTAATGCCGGGCAGATGACAGAAGCCGATCTCGCCAATTATAAAGCCAAGGTACGCACTGCAGTATGTGGTAGTTATCGTTCCTATAAGCTATGTGGTATGCCATTACCCAGCTCTGGCGGCATTACTGCACTGCAAATCCTGGGTATTTTAGACCAGTTTGATGTTGCCGCACTTCGGCCTGGTTCTACAGCCGCAGTGCATCTGATCAGTGAAGCAGAGCGTTTGGCTTTTGCGGACCGCAATCAGTATCTGGCTGACAGTGATTTTGTGAATGCGCCTGTAGCGGGATTGCTTGATAAGGCTTATCTGACAAAGCGGGCTGCGCTTATCAGTCTGGATCAGTCCATGGGCAAAGCCGAACCAGGAACACCTTCAGGTACCGTGTCGTCTGTACTGGGGCAGGATAATGCTTTGGAGCTTCCTTCCACCAGCCACTTTTCAATTGTTGATAAATGGGGGAATGCTGTGTCCATGACGGCCTCTATCGAAGATGCATTCGGAAGCCGGCATATGGTTGATGGATTTTTGTTGAACAACGAGCTGACTGATTTTTCGTTCAATCCGGAAGAAGAGGGCAAACCTGTGGCAAATCGTGTAGAGCCGGGAAAACGCCCCCGCAGCTCGATGGCACCTACCTTGATTTTTGATAATCAGAATAATCTGGTTGGTTTGGTCGGCTCACCTGGAGGGAGTTCCATAATCGGATATGTAGTCAAAACGATAATCGGGATTATTGATTGGAAGCTGACTATGCAACAAGCGATTGATTTGCCTAATTTTGGCAGCCGCAATGGGCCAACTGAATTAGAAAAAGGATCATCATTGGAAATGCTGCAGTTGCCGTTACAAGCCATGGGGCACACAGTAAAAGTCAGTGAAGCGAACAGTGGTTTGCATGGTATTGTGCGGGTGAAAAATGGGTGGGCAGGGGGGGCTGATCCACGCAGGGAAGGCGTCGCGCGAGGATATTGATCAGTTGGCCATTTTTGGCCGATATTATCTAAATTTTGGTTTATCTTGAGCGCCTCAGGTTAGATGAAATTGGCATTATTTGCGCATTACCGTGGTGGCCTGTAAAATTTGGCCTGAAATAATCTTTTTCAATCGTTTAGAAACTGCAATACAGTTTTTGCGTTTCTCTCATTTTATGATGCGCCGCATAGAGTTGTCGGTGCATTTCCATTGCAACAATCCAATAATACAAATTCCCATCCATGATTTTGAATGGGTCTGATTTTCTCAAGGCTTTGTATGAACCCACAAAATTTTTCAGAAGTTAAAATCAATGTGTTGAGCGGACTGACCGTGGCGTTGGCGCTGGTTCCAGAGGCTATCGCGTTTGCGTTTGTGGCTCATGTGCATCCGTTGGTAGGATTGTATGCCGCTTTTATGGTGAGCCTGATTACATCGCTTATCGGTGGTCGCCCAGGTATGATTTCCGGCGCAACCGGAGCATTGGCAGTGGTGATGGTGGCATTGGTGGTTCAGCATGGTGTGGAATATTTGTTTGCAACCGTAGTGCTAATGGGAGTGCTGCAAATAGCCTTCGGATTGCTGAAGTTCGGTAAATTCATTCGAATGGTGCCGCATCCGGTAATGCTGGGGTTTGTGAATGGATTGGCTATCGTGATTTTTCTCGCACAGATGGGGCACTTCAAAGTTGCCAACCCGGATGGAACGTTAAGCTGGATGCAAGGTGCACCGCTTTCTATCATGCTGGGTTTGATCGCACTAACAATGGCAATCATCTATTTGTTGCCTAAACTGACTAAAGTCATTCCTTCTACGTTGGCAGCGATTGTGGCGGTTTCAGCGCTGGTGATTTTTTTCGGAGTAGATACCAGGACTGTGGGGGATCTTGCCTCCATCAAAGGCGGATTGCCGGAGTTTTATCTGCCGAATGTACCGTTTGATTGGCACACATTGAGTATTATTTTCCCCTACAGTCTGATTCTGGCCGGTATCGGTTTGATCGAATCATTGTTAACGCTTAACCTTATCGATGACATGACCCAGACCCGCGGCAAACCGAATCGCGCCTGTTTAGGGCAGGGTGTTGCCAACGTTGTGACCGGGTTTTTCGGCGGTATGGGTGGTTGCGCAATGATCGGTCAAAGCATGATCAACGTAACCAATGGTGCGGTTAAAAATATTTCCGGCATTGCTGCTGCGTTATTTTTGCTGAGCTTTATCTTGTTTGCATCCACATGGATCGAGATGATTCCGCTGGCCGCACTGATCGGGCTAATGTTCGTAGTATCGGAAAAAACATTTGAGTGGGGGAGTTTACGACTGTTTGGCAAGGTACCGACATCTGATGTTCTGGTAGTAGTGACTGTTGCGGTAGTGACAGTACTGACGGATCTTGCTGTTGCCGTCATTGCAGGGGTAATCATCTCTGCTTTAGTGTTCGCGTGGCAACATGCCAAAACCATTGAAGTGCATGTCAGTACCGAAGAACATGGCTGGAAAGTATATGACTTGCACGGTTCATTGTTCTTTGCTTCGACCCAGAATTTCATTGGGCTGTTTTCACCCAAGGACGACCCGGTAGAAGTGGTGATAGATTTCAAAAATGCACGGGTAAAAGATCATTCTGCGCTTGAAGCAATCGATTTGTTGGCAGAACGCTACACACAACTGGGCAAAAAATTACATTTGCGCCATTTGAGCCCGGATTGTCTGGAATTGCTGGATAAGGCCAAAGACATGATCGAAGTGAACGTGCTGGAAGACCCGTTGTATCATCCGGCGGATAATCGTCTGGGGTGATTATCAAGCAGGCTTTTTATAGTGAAAATATGTTACTCGCGAAAACCTGCTCTCGAAAGCTTTCAGCCAATCATGATTTACCCAAAGTACGGTCTGTCCAGCAGCTTAAATCGGACTTCAATTTTATCTGTACGCAATCTGGGTTGTATCTTAAAGGCCTCAGCTAAGTGCATTTGAAGAGGCCTTATTTACTAGCCATCTATTTCAGACGAATCATTCCAACGTATTACTTAAGTGCAGCAGCCTGTTGATTAGGGTTGATACTGATACCGTTTTTTGCCAGCTGTTGCACAATTAATTGTGCATTGGCGTTACCCTGATCTGCCAGGCGCTTGGTACCGGCAGCAATAGCATCAAGCTGGGTTCGCATTTTCTTGCCATTTACAATGAGCTGTTCTTGATTATCAAAAGATAGTTTTAAATTTTGCCGCTCTTTATAAAGCTGAACGCTCTGGAAAACCGCCCATATAATCAGTGCAATGGTTAGCAGTATCATGGGCAGTACCAATGATCCAGACTGGTTGTGGGTCATGTCAGGTTCCATGTTTATCCTTGTCGTTTTTTTGTAGGGGCAGGTTGTGCCGTTGGAGGCGTCACTGTAACACTGATGCCCTGCTCATTTAACAAGGCGTTAATCTGGGCATCGTGACGATTGGCAGCCAAATCGGCTAGTGCATGCACCAAAGGTTGATAAATTTTCTCTAACTGTAAACTTTGCTGAATGTACTGAGCACGTTCTGTTATTTGATTCTGAACAGCTTGATTGCTCATAAACAGGCTAATGTTGACAATCACAAGCAGCAAAAAAATGCTGCTGCCCACCGTTAAGAAAGTCTGTTTATTCCCCTGCATAACACCCCCATAATTATTATTCTAGAAGTTTAACACTACAACGGCTACAAGTTATATGCAACCGTATTATATTGTAACGCCAACTGTTTTAATGAAGCTGGATGCGACGGCGCGACACCAGTAATGCGAGCAGACCAATAGCCATCAATAATAGGCTTTCCGGTTCAGGCACGCTGCCCCCCTGAGCAATCACATTGGCTTTGATCAGCAGGGTAATATCTCCCAAAGCACCTGAGTAACCGCTTGCGTTATGTCCCAATGAAGCCAGCAAAATGCTGTCACTGAAACTGCCAAGACCAGACGCATCGAAAGCCACACCCAAACCGCTTTGCTGCCCGCCAGCCGCCAAGTCAGAGAACGTATTAAAGCCGCTGAACAAAAAGTCATTCGCATCAATAAAGCTGAAAATGCCATCCAGCAAATCCGCATACCCTATAACATTATTCAGCACATTCAGGCTGGCGCTGTGCATACCAGAGCCCAGTATCAGGCTACCAAAGTCCAGCACGATTTGTTGTCCCGTGCGTGCCAGGCTACCCTCACCCCCCGCTTTAGCTAAATCCGCTTTCGCATAGTCATTCACCTGTGCGCCGAGCGTGACCGGTACCCCACCTAGCACCAGATCCGACTGATCGGCATCGTGGCTCACAAATGTTGCCGTAGCTGAACCACTAAATAAGCCGTTAGCACTGGTGTTGAGTCCGACCTTCAGGCTGCTGCTGTCAGTCACACTGGCTCCCAGGCCAGCCCCCAGATTACCAGAGGCGGAAAAAACACCTCCTGCGCCAGCGAATGTACCTTGCAGCGTATCGTTCAAGCCCGCTGCAGGTGCGGCATTGGTGACGCTCACCGCAATCGGAGAAACGCTGTCTCCACGATGCACGATCCCAAAATTAACCGCTAGCGTATTGACTTGAGCGACAGCCTGCTGATACACCTTGCCGATCAAATTGACGGCTGCGCTGCCGATTGATACATCAGCAGCATTGGTCGTGCCGGCACCCGTGGAAATGTAATTTACCGTGGCGGTTCCTGTAGAGGTACCCGCCGTGGCGGTATTCAATCCCACTTTCAGACTGGATGCATCGGTCCCTTGCGCTGCCAGATTGGCGATGGAACCGCTACTGGTAAAGGGTGAAGCTGTGCCCCCGATACTGGCTTTCAGGCCTTCGGTAAAGCTGTCGGGTGAACTGTTTGTTACACTCACGTTAGCACTTGGCGCAGTATCACCAACACGGGCAACCAGCGAAACATTGGATGTATTCAGTGTTGGGCTTGCCAGGCGGTAGACATTGCCAGAAACGTTAACTGTTTGCGAAGGCAGATTAGTCGTTCCCAGATTGCTGGTGCCGGTGCCGTCAGAAACCAGTGCAATGGTCGCGCTACCGTTCTTGGCACCGGCACTGCTGGTGTCGATACCGACATGCAGATTGGTGCTATCTGTTGCTTGCGGACCCAATAGGTTGAATGCGCCGGTGGCGGTCACAGGCGCGCTGTTGGAGCTGATGCTGGCGTTGAGTTTCTCGGAGAAGCCGTCATTAATCGCGCTGTTGCTGATGGTCAGCACCTGATCAGTGGCTGTGCCAACACGCACATTACCGAAGCTGACCGGGTTCGGTGCTGCAGCGCTGGCGCTGGCCAGACGGAACACGCTGCCGCTGGTGGTGATGTCACCGCTGACGCCGATGATTTGCGAAGCCAGACCTGTAATTCCCAGGCCACTGGTACCGGTGCCGTCGGAAGCAAAGTTGACCGTCTGTGTGCCGTTAACCACACCTGCAACACCGGTGTTGAGGCCTACGATCATGCTGCTGTTGTTGCTGGAGCCTGCTGCCAGTTGGCTGATGCTGCCGCTGGTAGTGATACGGCCATCCGAACTGGTACCAAAGCTGGCGTTAAGCTTCTCGGAGAAGCCGTCATTGACCGCTGTATTGGCGATATTCAGTGCCTGTTGCACGGTATCACCGACATGGACGTTGCCGAAGTTGATGGCGCCGAGGGTATTGGCAGAAGCCAGGCGATAGACGTTGCCTGTCAGGTTGATCGTCTGGTTCCCCGCTGCAATGGCAGACAAACCACTGGTGCCTGTGCCATCAGAAGCATAGTTCAGTGTTGCGCTGCCACTCTTGGTACCGGCGCTGCTGGTGTCCATTCCTACGCTCATGGCACTGGCGTTGCTGCCACTTGCCGACAGCAGGCTGATACTGCCACCATTATTGGTTGCGGCACCGGTATTGGCACCAAAGCTGGCATTGAGCTTTTCGGAGAAGCCATCATTTGTAGCAGTGTTCTGTACGGTCAGGACCTGACTTGCGACATCGCCTACGTGGCGGTTGCCAAAGTTGATCGGTGTGGGCGTGGTGGCGCCTTGAGCTATGCGGTAGACGTTGCCGTTCACAGTAACTGATTGGTTGCCAACACTGGTGATACCTAGGCCATTGCTGACTCCATTGACGGCCCCTGCGGTACTGTAGTCCAGCGTAACGGTGCCGGTTTTTGCACCCGCCGTTGCGGTGTTGACGGACACGGAAATTGCACCTGTTCCTGTGTTGTTGGTGCCAGCTAAGCGGCCTGCGATACTGCCGCTGCCGCTGGCAGCGCCGCTGGATCCGCCGATGCTGGCGAGCAGGTCTTCGCTGAAGCTGCCAGACGCAGCGGTATTGGCAACCGTCACCCCAGCGGTGTTGCTGTCGCCAATGCGTTGGTTTGCCACAATAACTGGGTTGGGCGTTGCATTGCCGTTCGCAGCGTTATAGGCCGCTGCACCCGCGCCGAGAACGATGTTGAGTTTCTGATTTGCGATATTATCAAAGTTGCTGCTTAGGTTTAACACTTGGCCGCTGAGGGGCGCCAGTGCTCCGGCGCTGGCTGCGGTAAAGGTGACACCGATGTTGCCGGTATTGCTGCCTGGTGCGCCAGTATTGTAGTTGCTGGCTGTCACACCAGCGCCACTAAGCCGCGAGTCGGTGAGGTTGGCACCGTTGACATTGGTCTGGATCGCACCGCGTAGGGTTGGTCCGGTACTTCCAGTGTTGGCAACCTGGTAATTAAAAGTGGTGCTGCCAACGCGCACATTACCGAGCGTCAGCGTAGCATTGGCAGTGCTGCCGTTGCTCACCCCGGCGCCAGTGATTGCCTGCGCGGCGTTGCCGCCTGCGAGGATCAAGCCGGCACCGGAGACGCCGGCGCGCCGATTAAAACTGTTGCCCGAGCCGGCGGCGACGTTGGTGTAGTCGTTGTTGATGGTTAGGTTTTGGGTACCCATATTAAGTGTCGAACCAGCAGCGCCCATCACTAGTTGACCTTGGGTATTTACTGCATTTGTCAGATTGATTATCCCGGTTGGATCGACTCGTAGCGTACCAGAGCCTGTTAAAGCGTTCTGGATCGTCAGCGTGCCATTCTGGGCCCGCATCGTGCCGTTGTTGGTCAACGCTCCATTGACGTTTACAGTGATCGTGCCGCCGGCGTCGGCATTGAAAGTGCCATTATTGGTCAGCGTCGCGGCACCGCCAGCGTAGGCCTGCTGGCCGATGATGCCGGTCTGCCCGTGAACGGTGACGCCCGAGCCGATGACGAGATTGCCAGCTTCGACGTTCAGTCGGTTGCTGCTATTGGCATCGGCGAATACGATATTGCCGGTGCCTGAGATCGTCTGGTTGCCCTGAGGCGCGAGGATGCTATTGTTGCCGATGTTGATCGTACCGTTCAGCACCATGCCGTTAGCGGTGATGCGCTCGATGCCGGTGGCCGTAGCCATGTCCAGCACACCGTTGAGGGTGACGCCGTTGAGTAAGTTAGTGCTACTGTTGTTCGCAATGAACTTGCCATTGCCGTTGCTGTTGAGCGAGCCGCCTGTGACAATGGCGCTGTTGAGTAGCACCGAGCTGCCGACATCGGCGAGTATCGTGCCGGCGCTGTTGTCGTAGCCGCCGCCGGTATTGAGGATCAATTGTCCGCCGTTTTGCGCCCGCATGGTGCTCTGGTTGATAACCGAACCGTTGACGCTCAGGCTGATGCTGCGGCCATTGACATCGGCGGCGATCACACCCTGGTTGGTCAGCGTGGCCGCACCGCCGGCGAAGCTCTGCTGGCCGATAACGCCGTTGCCGCCGCGCACCGTGATACCGGGGCCAAGAATGAGATTGCCGGCTTCGACATTCAGCCGGTTACTGCTATTGGCGTCGGCGAAGAAGATGGTCCCGGTGCCGCCGATGGTCTGGTCGCCCTGGGGCGCGAAGGTGCTGTTGTTGCCGATATTGATGGTTGAGCCATTCAGCGTCAGTCCGCCGGCAAGGCGCTCGATGCCAGTGGCCGATGCCAGGTCCAGCGCGCCACTCAGGGTAACGCCACTGAGAACGTTGCTTCCGCTGTTGCTGGCGCGGAACGAGCCGGAACCAGTCAGGTTCATGTCGCCGCTGATGGTGACGCCATTCTGATTCACCACGCTGCCGGCACCGGCCAGGATCTGGCTGCCGGTGTTGCCGGCAATGCTGGAGTTCAGATTTAGCGTACCGCCGTTTTGTGCGGCCAGTGTGCCGTTGTTGGTGGTGAGGCCGTTAACCTGGATCGTGATCGCGCCACCGGCCACGTCGGCGGCGATGGTGCCGTTGTTGGTCAGGGAAGCCGCGCCGCCGACGAAGGCCTGCTGGCCAATGATGCCGGTATTTCCGCGCACTGTGATGCCGCTGCCGAGAATGAAATTGCCGGCCTCGACGTTGAGGCGGTTGCTGCTATTGGCATCGGCGAAGAAGATGGTCCCGGTGCCGCCGATGGTCTGGTCGCCCTGGGGCGCGAGAATGCTGTTGTTGCCAATGTTGACCGTGCCATTGAGCGTCAGGCCGCCGACCACGCGCTCGACGCCCGTCGCCGACGCCAGATCAAGCACGCCGGTGAAGGTCGCCGCGTTCAGGTAGTTGTTGCCGTTGTTGCTGGTTCGGAACGAGCCGGTGCCGGCGTTGTTGATCACGCCGTTGAGGGTGACGCCATTCTGCAGAATGGTGCTGCCGGCGCCGACCGTGATCTGGCTGCCGAGGTTACCCACGATGCTGTTGTTGAGTACCAGCGTACCGCCATTCAAGGCGGTCAGGGTACCGTTATTGGTAACGGTGCCGTTGACACCGAGGGTAATGGTACCACCGGCCACGTCGGCCGCGATGGTGCCGTTGTTGGTCAGGGAAGCCGCGCCGCCGACGAAGGCCTGCGAGCCGATGGTGCCGGTATTTCCGTGCACTGTGATGCCGCTGTTCAGGGTCAGATTGCCGGCCTCGACGTTGAGGCGGTTGCTGCTGTAGCCGTCGGCAAAGACGATGTTGCCGGAGCCACCGATGGTCTGGTCGCCCTGCGGCGCGAGAATGCTGTTGTTGCCAATGTTGACCGTGCCATTGAGCGTCAGGCCGCCGACCACGCGCTCGACGCCCGTCGCCGACGCCAGATCAAGCACGCCGGTGAAGGTCGCCGCGTTCAGGTAGTTGTTGCCGTTGTTGCTGGTTCGGAACGAGCCGGTGCCGGCGTTGTTGATCACGCCGTTGAGAGTAACGCCGTTCTGCAGAATGGTGCTGCCGGCGCCGACCGTGATCTGGCTGCCGAGGTTGCCCACGATGCTGTTGTTGAGCACCAGCGTGCCGCCATTCAAGGCGGTCAGGGTGCCGTTGTTGGTAACGGTGCCGTTGACACCGAGGGTAATGGTGCCACCGGCCACGTCGGCGGCGATGGTGCCGTTGTTGGTCAGGGAAGCCGCGCCGCCGACGAAGGCCTGCTGGCCAATGATGCCGGTATTTCCGCGCACTGTGATGCCGCTGCCCAGCGTCAGGTTGCCGGCCTCGACGTTGAGACGGTTGCTGCTATTGGCATCGGCGAAGAAGATGGTCCCGGAGCCACCGATGGTTTGGTCGCCCTGGGGCGCGAGAATGCTGTTGTTGCCAATGTTGACCGTGCCATTGAGCGTCAGGCCGCCGACCACTCGCTCGACGCTCGTGCCGCTCGCCAAGTCAAGGTTGCCGCTGAGGGAGACGCCGTTGAGGAAGTTGGCACTGCTGTTGGACGCCACCAGTTTGCCTGTGCCGGTGGTGTTGATCGTGCCGCCGGTGATGGAGCTTCCAAACTGGTTGATCACACTGCCGTTGCCGACATTGATAACGCCGCTGGTGTTATTGATATTGTGACTAGCACCAACTTGGAGTGCCGCCGTGCTCGGTCCGCCGACATTGATGGTGCCGGTGTTGGTAGTGCTGCCGCCACCTTGCAGCGTCAGTGAAAACGCGTCGATATTGATGCCGCCAACGTTGCTCAGGGTGAAAATTGATTGTGCCGTGTTGACGGTCACCACTTTGCTCGCGCCGATGGAAGCGCTGTCAGCCGCTGGGCCGGTCGGCACGATTCCGCATGACCAATTGCTCGCGGTGCTCCAGTTTCCAGTCACTGGGTTCCAAGTGCAACTGGCTGCAGTTGCATATGTTGGTACCCCCATAACAGCAAGAGCGGAAACTACGGCGATGACTGACTTCTTCAAAGGGTGATTGATCGGATTTCTCATGATTACTGCTCCAACTTATTGTTTATTGTAATAAAATAAACTCGTAAAAAAGTTAAGCAAAAAATATGCCATTTTTTTATTAAGTATGATTAACAAATAGTTAAGTTAAATCATAAGCATTTTGTTAACGCAGTCGTCAAATTTTAAGTTAATTCATTTACATATTGTTTTTATTGATTTTTATTAATTTTTATTCGTAATTAATACTCTTAACTAATGCAAATGTATTAGTTGGAATTTGAGTATTCATGGCAACTGTGTAAAAAAAACCGACAGCATATTAATTTCGCAATTCAATTGCTATAGTGATATTGACTGGTCAATTCATATCGAAAAGGAAGCAGCAATGCATTGCGATGAATTTATTCGTAGTATTTATCGCGGGTCAACAGAGTGGCCATTAGCCTATTTTCAGACTAATATTTTTGATTCGCTGTCAAAGCTGATTCCATTTGACTTAGGCGTGTGGGGCCGAAGTGGCGAATTGCCTGAATCCATTGTGGATGTGCATCTCTACCACCAGTCAAAGCGTGAGATCGAGGATTGTCTGGCTGATTTTCAGCATGAGGATTTTTTGGCTGATGCGGTACGTAGCGATTCTGGACAAGTTATCAATCTGGCTGACTTGCTAAGCCACGAAGCGAATATTAAACCGGCTGGCTACAAAGAATTTGCGCGACAGTGGGGAGCGCAACAGGTGTTGTCCACCTGTTGGAATGAAACTATGCCGGGTTTGGTTTGCTTTATGTCATTATGGCGCAAATCACCCCATCATTTTTTTACCGAAGTAGAAAGGAAGACTTTAGAGCGCCTGCTGCCACACATTGCTGAAGCCCATAGGTTAAGCCGAATCGGGTACATGCGGCAATTTGACTTGCCGCACACTTTGCAGAGATCCAAACAGGCTGTGGCTTTGTGCAATTCACGCGGCGTGCTAATTGAAGCTGAGGCTGCATTTTTTCATCTCATTAAAACAGAATGGTCTTCCTGGCGTAGCAATAAATTACCTTTTGAATTGAAGCCATTACAGACCCAAAAGCAGCCCTATCGGGGTGAAAATATCTCCATAAGTGCGCAAGTGATAGATGAGATGGTACTCGTTCAGGTACGTGAACTGAACAGGCTGGATATGCTCGGAAAGAAACAGTTGCAAATCGCACAATGCTACGCCCACGGTGAAAACTATCATGATATTTCCGCAAAATTTTCAATAGCAGAAAACACGGTTCGAAGTCATATTGCCACCATTTTCAAAAAATGTAGTGTGCATAATAAAGCCGAACTTGCCACATTGCTCTTCAAAACTCCCCAAGGTGCTCGATAATAGTGAACGCTACCCAACAATAGTTTGGAATGGTTGGTGTAGTCTTGAATAATGGGTTCAAACGTTTATATTAAACGGCTCAATGTTCTTGCCTCAGCCCGAAATTTCCTTGGGCTGTTTTCACCCAAGGATGACTCGGTAGAAGTGGTGCCATTTACCCTACCAGGGGCGCGGGTTCCCGCATTTATACCCAGGACCATTAATAAACCTTGCTGCTGCCCTTGCATCCGCATCTGATCTGGCCGCCTGTCGTACGCTATTAGGTACCCACGATTTCGGGTAATCCGCGACATCGCAAAGAAACTCTACTTGGACCTGATTAGGAGAATGGAATCGGTTAGCCGTGCCATCTGTCTGATACAATGCACCAAATGCAAAAGCGCCTACCCCGTGAAAATAGAAGTAATCGCAGGCATCTTTTGCTGTACATGCACCAGGTGTACCACAACGGTGCCCTCCGCAAGAGCCATTGTTCCAGTTGTACTTATGTAACCAACCATGCCACCCTTCATGCATAAAATCACCCGCGCGGCTTCCAGGGTTACCATTGGCGGACGTAGCGTTATACAAAGGGCAGTATGTTGTCAGTTCATCTGCGCCAAAAGTATGGGGTGTAAATCCCCCGAACAAGCTGGTTCCGTCACCTGCATCGTGGTACAAACCTGAGTGAAAATTGCTGCCAGCAGCTTCGCCCAGCTTGCGGTAGTCTGTAGTGCCATGCCAGGAGCAGCAATTGGCATCTTGTAAACCATAAGTCACAAGATAGGCAGCATTCCAGTGTTTAGGGAACTCCATATTGGCGTTACACGCGTCGTTCCAGCCACGGTTGTTCCAGTCAGACTGGCGTTGGTCATATGCCTTGTAGGACCAGAGAAAGAAAGCTTGCCAGCAGCCATGGGTGTTCCATAAATCATTATCAGCCGTACTGGCTGAAGACTGATTGCAAACAGCTTGCGCCACAGAGCTCTGGAAAACGAATGTCAGCATTAAGCCAGCCAGTAATATACGAAAAATTTTCATGATGTCCTCCCTTAAAATTTAGGTGGCCGGCCAACTGTTTCTTTGGGTTGTGGTTCAGCTTTTTCAGGGCCAGGGGGCATAATTTCCGGATGCGTTTTCAGGTAGACGGCGAGCTTTCGGTTGAAGGATTCCTTTGGCTCATCGGCCTGTTTGACCAGTCTGTCCAGAAAAATGACTTCATCCTTGCGAATAACCGATTTCAATATCTCCCGGGATTTAGCATCGTAATTATGGTTCCAGAGGTAAGCAGCAATGGCTTCTGCCCTGACGATGCGGGATGGGTTTTTTGCAGCTGCCTCCACCACGAATTGATCAGCCTTTTCGTTACGCAAATATGCTAATCCATCAATGGCTTTAGCCTGCAGCATTGCCAGGTTGGTTCGCTCAATGATTTCGCCTTCTACCACCGTGCCTTTTTCTGGAAGAGGTTGTCTTGCAAATTTGACCATGCATTCCATACCAGCCTGGCTTCTTGCTTCGCCAATCAAACTGAGCGCTACTAATGCACGACTATGGTCTACATCCTGCTTGGCAAATGCTTCATCGCAAAACGCCATGATGATATCGGGATTTTCTCTTGCGCCCGCAACCATTTTCCGTACAATTTCATCCTGCGATTTGGTACTGGCGCCAGCCCAGTCAATAAATGCCAGCGCATTTTTTTTTGCTTCCTCTCCAGTGCCAACCAACGCAGGGGCTTGACGTTTTGCGAGTTCTTGAACGGTTATGCTTGGCTGCTGGCTGGGTCTGGACTGGGTGTTTGGGGGTTGAGCCGAAGTTTCAGTAGCATTGGCTGAAATTCGATGCTGCAACAACATCACCGGAAGGAGTACCAAAATCAATTTCGTCATGTTTCTCATCATGTCTCCTTGTGTCGTGAATTATAAAAATGTGGTTTAGCTACATTTTTATGTATAAAAGGACAGCGTCAAACCTGATTTGATAAAGTGGAATTGTCCAGAGTGGACTTTTTCATCATTCGTTGTACAGTCATATTTCGCAGATTTTCCAAGAAAAAAATCGCTTTTTATCTGGTACAATGAATAAAAGTAACAATAGCAAATTATTGAAAGTTTTCAATTGGGCAAAAATGTCCCGGAATCCAAAAATAACGGGGTAAACATAACCCATTGAGCAATGACGGTTCAACGCAAATGGAAGTAATTTTTCATTATCCTGTGCATTGTTAAGGTCTGCGCTGAATAAGTTAGTTCACCCCCATACTTGAATAACGTTTTTATTGTGTAAAACAATGGGAATTGAATTGTGAATAAATTAAATTAAAATTGAATAAATGCTGAAAATAATGCCATGAACGTTCAAATTTGCATGGTCAAGCTTTTACCAGATATTCCCGGCGCCAGGTGAATAGCTGTTGCTAATGACGCTATTGCTGATGAGCGTGTCGCACTGCACAACACCGCTGAATTTCGACATAGCGGCGTTTATATTAAATGCACTTGAATTAATCTCGACCTGGCTGGCGTTGACAGTGACTTTCGTACTGGAGTTGAGTGTAATGCCGTTTGCCGCAAGTACTACGGTGTTACCGTTGCTATCTACTATCTCGATTGCTCCAGGTTCATCTTTGAGTGTGATTTTTTGACCCTGAGGTGTTTCGATAACAAGACTCTCCTGGGTGCTTAAATCATCCAGGGTGATCTTCAATCCATTTCTGGAACGTATCACTTTTTTGTTATTGTCATGATCCATTTTTTCCGGAGGAGGGTTAGTCTTGTTCCATAAGCTGCCTATTACACAAGGGCGTGCCATATCTCCAGCTTCGAATGCAACCAGGACTTCGTCATTCACGTCAGGGATAAACCATGTTCCCCGATTCAAGCCAGCCATCATGGTGGCTAAGCGTGCCCATGTTTCATAGCTGTGTTGGCCTGCAGACGCGCCAATATGAGGAATGCTTATTTTTATACGGCCTAGATCATTGGGGTCAACATTTTCAATGACTACCGCCGGATAAACACCATTTAGTTTTCTCATGTATCCTCCACTTGGTAAATCGGGTTTGTGTTGAAAATATCTGCAACCTACCCGCTGATCAAGGTTTCCAGTTTTCAATAAACGCCTTGCGAATATGTCGCACAGCGGCGTCTTTTCTAAGTTTATACTGGGCGGCAAATTTGCTGGCAGCATAGAGCGTATTGCTGCCCGTATCTTCATCAACTGCAATTTCGTTGTGATGGGGTAATGATCCTCGTAAAGCAAAATTTTTGTCTTTTGTTAAAGATGCCGGAATAAAGGTGATTGCTTCAGTTATTCCGTGTGAGTCCATTTTTTGTGCATAGCGGCCAGATATGAGTTTCCCTTTCCATAAGGCGGATGCAGCTTGTGCATTTCCTTTCCATAGTGCGGTATTAGTAGAAAATTTGCCCGAAGCAATATTAAATCCGGAGCCTGCTTCATAATCTGGTGGTTGTGGGAGTGTTGACGAGGGATTGTCTGAATTATACAAGGCCAGTTTGCCATTTTGTATAGCACCGAATTCCCCATAACTGCTGTGTGCATAAAAATCGCCAATACCATGGGCTGCCTGGTGAAATAAATCCAGATTTTGTATGCTTCCCTTTTGAAATTGACTCAAGCGGTCAGACACTTTCTTCCAGCCTTCTTCAATATAGCCATTATCAAAGTGATCTTTGGGATCATAACTCCCTGGTAAATCTACGTCATCTACAGTCAGGCTTCTTTTCCAGAGAAAGCTCGTAAAGTGGCGGTTTAAGGCTTTTAACACCCAGTCAGGACAAATGTCTGGGGTGAGTGCCTCATTGAGTATGGTTTTGTGCACCCATCCAGCAAATTTCGGATTGAGTTTCGACCAGTTTCGCTTCAACTTTATGGCGCCTTTCCCCTCATACAAAGCGGAATTCTGCATTGTCCATAAATGCACATCATTAAAGATGAAATAGGGTATATATTCTGCAGTGTCGGGCATTCTGGTATTTTTAGCAGGTTTTTCTGAAAAAGTGGTATGCGCAGCGGGTTCAATTACTTGCCATTTTCCCGCTTCATCTTTATACATTACCCAGACATGATCGAAATCTTCATGTTTTTTCCCAAACCATGCGCGGAAGGTACCCAGTGCAACCCGCACATTGAATGAACTAATACCGCTGGCAAGCAATAGCGAAGCGATCAGAAGTGCGCGGTCTTCGCAATCGCCGGAGCGCAGTTTTAGTGTTTCATCTGGAAATTGCCATGGGTCAAGCCCTGTTGTCACCCGGTATTTGATTTTCTCAGAGACAAACTGTGTAATGACATTGGCTCGCATATCGAATGATCCGGATTCGCGCGAGCTAAATAGTTCCCAGGTTGCACCCTCCAGTTTTGATATGAATTTTTTAACATCTTTTTCTAACGTCCGATGCATGGTAGCGTTTTTTTCGCTTACCAGAAATTCCCGTACATCGATGTCATATCCCCCCGTTAGTTGCCCTACGACAGGCCGTGAAGAGGGAACAATGGATTCATGAATGATTCGCTCACCATCCCAATTCCATCGACGCAGCCTATGAACACGGGAATTTTCAATACACATGTTTTATCCTTTTAGTTATCTTGTTCCTAAAGAGTAGAGTAAAGAAATAGCTCAAAACATTCATCATCTACAGTTTTATTTATATAACATAAATTTAGATTGGCAATCAATTTTCCAGCTATAGGGATAAATCGGGGCTTTAGGGTTGGATGCTACATTTGTGGCTCAATTAATTCTTACAAAGATTTAATTATTTTCAGGTACACGAAATTCGTTCATGAGCGTTATTCTGGAAAACCACATATATTTAATACCGGAGTAGAGTATGAACAAATTTTTGATTCCAGGATTAATTCTCACAGCTATTTTTAGTGCCAATGCTTTTGCTCACGATGATAGAGATGAAGACGAGCACTGGGAACATCATCACCGCAGGGCAGAGCGCGTTGAAGTGCAACGAGTGTATGTGGAACCTCGGGTTATCTATCAGGCACCACCTGTAGTGTATCGTGAGCGTACTGTGTACCGGGATCGTCCTGTCTACTATGAAGCCGAGCCTCGCTACTATGAAGCTGAGCCACGTTATTATGAACGCCCTGCGTATTATTCAGGTAGAAGATCGGATCGACTGGTTGGGCAGACACTTGGCGCGATTGCCGGTGGCGTAATTGGCAATCAGGTGGGCCGGGGAAACGGCAGAGTTGCAGCAACAGCGATTGGGGCGGTCGTTGGTAGTGTCATTGGCGGAAATGTAGTCTACTCCGATGATTGAAAATTCGATTATTACTTGGCCCCATTATTAAGTGGTGGGCTAGTAAAGTTGGATATGGTATTTTTTGATTGTGTTTTTGCCAAGGACTCCTTTTTCATAGTGGTGACTGCTGAAATAAATTTCGCATGATCACTCCCTTGTTCAACATTGCTTTCTGCAGCCTTTTTGATGCAGGAAAATAATTCGCTTCCAACATGTTCACCCAGTTTGCGATAACTTTCAAACTGATCTTCATCAAAGTTCTGGTCAGCAGTGGTGTCGTGGGGGAAATCAGGATGGTTTTTGGCATAATTGAGTATATCGGGGTCCTCTTCACCGGTCAGTGAAGCTTTAATGTAGAGCAGCACGCCTTGTTCATCTTTGTTGTATTGGATGACTCCAGCTGCATAATGCGCTTTGCAATGTTTGTTTTTTGCACGGAGTTCATCAACGTTGATGTCTATGACAGTTCCCATATCGATATAGCATTTGCGAATGGCGTTAGCCAGGTCATCAAATGTGTATTTTGGGTCGCATCCGGCATCTACTGAAATGATCAATTTGCAATGTCTGCGTACCAACTCATAAATACCCAGATTTTCGAAATGACCACCATCAGACAGATAAAGGTATTTTGTGTGGGCATCGGTTGTTGCAGATAATTCTTTGAGTAAATACCATCCACCGAAACCAGGGCTGGCGTATTTCCAGGCATTTTTGTCAGTTGGGTTGCCAATCCATTGTCCCAGTCGGACGTTGAAAATGGTCATCAAAGCTGCCAGTGCCGGTTCGGTATGGTAACCCGATAACGGGCTTGCTGCGGCGCCGGAGATACTCATGGCCGTGCCCAGATGGATACCCCATCTGCTTCTACATATTTCTGTCGGACGAAACCCACCAAGGGTTGACTGATCTTCTGATCCACCTGTTTTAGAGCGTGTGCTGCGGTATTCAAATCCGGAATAGAGTGGGGTAAACGTGAACGAAGCCGCACGCCTGGCTTGCCATGCCAATTCTTCGCCGCCTGATATATTGAGTGCTGTATTAATAATATGGTAAGGCAACTGGTTTCTCAGGCAACACATGCGTACATCGTCATCGGGTGAAAAACCTGTAAAAGGGTGGGTTTTTCTATCCGGGAAACGCGCGGCACCTAAATAAGCACGTACCAAACGGTTGCGGTAGAAATGGTGAATGGAAAATAAATTTATATCGAAGCGCCATCCCGCAAGGGTAAAGACGCCAATACAACAGGCAAAAGCCGCGATAAGTATATCCGGTTGAAATTGATGCATGTTCAGAAAAACTTTTTGAGCAATGGTAGCGAATTTTTGACTGGTAATGCTTTCAGGTAAGCAGTAATCGCAAAAATTTTTGGAAAGTATGCTGTATGTAATGGTTGATACGCCAGCAGCAAATCCTGTAATGAAGACATAGGGTGTTGCGCGGGCGAGGACTCTGGCCCAGCGTTTGCTCTTCTTGCCACTGGCGTGGCGGCTTCTGGCTAGCCATACCCCTGATCCTGATGCGAGTGCCCACAATCCTCCTGCCCCTATTGTCCAGTTTTTGGCCCATATTGCAGCTACGGGTGCCAAACCGGCTAAGGTAAAAGCAATACTCCATACGACAGTTGTACCCAGCATCATTCCACCTATCCGGCTCCACCATTCCTGGGCTTCGTGCGAGAGTGCGCGCGCCAGGAGTCCAATATGCAGGGCGACAGTTGCCGCAAATGTGAGTGCTACCAGCGGCATACATATGGTCACCGCCCACCAGGCTCTTTCCAGAAAACTGCCGCTTAAATTATGAAGTATCTTTACTGCATCGCTGACATTGTGTAGTAACCATCCAGCTACGGCCCCGGTAAGCAGCGTCAGCAAGCTTGTAATGATCAGGTATGAAAAAGTGGAGTGATTGTATGCATTATTTTTAAAAAAACGCCAGAATACATAACCAACACCCCAGGCAAAACCATAAGCAACAGCGCCCAGCACAGTCCATTCGAAATTGTTCAGGTTGTCCAGATCTCCTCCCATCATGGCAAACGAACTAAGCAGACAAGCCACGAGAGTAAATATCAGAATGGCCCAGGCCCACAACGGACATGATGCGGCAGCATCGTCCTGTGGACATGATGCTGCCGCGAGTGAACGTGCAGAGAGCGTTACAGCGATGATGATCAGAATAATTGATGCACCAAGCAATTTTATGCCTTCCAGTTGAATGCCCCACACGGCCCCTTTTGTCAGTAAATGAGTGAACAGGATGAAAGCAGCTGCCAGGGAGATGATAGGAATAAGATTCAGGCCAAAGTTGCGTAGATAGGTCGCGATTGCAGCCAACGTGTCACCTGAGAAAATCCCCAGCTTGGGAGTCAGGTAATTGCTGTATCGTCGCAAGAATCGTATTGGAGGGGCTTCTTCAACAGATCCGTTTTTTGGTTTAAGTATTTCCTGCGCGCCAGCCAGGCCTTCAGGCGAATGATAGATGAGAGCCGAAAGCCAGGAGCCAATGTACCCTCCGCCAGAAACCGTAGAAAGGTAATCCAGATGTTTTAGCATATCCAGCTTAGCGAGGGATTGGATGATGCCAAGGTTGAATGTCGCACTTCTGATGCCGCCACCGGATAAAGATAAGCCGATAAATTCAGTTTGTTGTGATAAGTTGCAGCTGCCATCAGATTCATTGCGCAGGGAGTTTATATGCGCTTTTTCAGCATTGAGGGCCGTTTTAAAATTAATGGCTTTATCGGGAATGTCGGTTTGATTTGTATTCATGGGATTTATATTTATCGCGATATGTTTGAATGCATTCACAAAGTTTTAAGGTATTCAATCAATGATTTCTTGTCATTTTCCGGCAACGAGGTGCCAAAATCATGTCCCTGATTACTGTTTCCTCTTTGACTGGCATCCTGTTTTGAGCCTGTACGTTGTGCATCTTCGCCTTGTGCGATAAAACCCACATTGTCTTGGTCATATAAGTCATATCCACGGTAAAAAATCGCTGTTCGTTCGTTGGGCGCTGTCAGTAATTCGCGCAGGTTCGGGATTGAACCGTTATGCAGGTAGGGTGCTCTTAACCAGATGCCATCGAGAAAGGGCACGTTGTATCCAATAAGGGTTTCTTCTACCAGGCCTTTGCGCTTCAGTCCCATTTTTTGCACGACTTTGTTGGCTTTGATAGCCGCTTCTTTATTCCATGATTCCAGTCGGCCCTTGTCAGTGCCAATTTCAGCAAGTGGAAGTGGTATGCCGGTTTTTGCGCTGGCATGGCACGTAGCGCATTGCTGGTCAAATACGGTTTTACCTTGTGCAGCCAGTTCCTGGTTAATTGGGAAAGGGTATTTGGGCGGCGGTAATTTGCCCAGGTAGTCGTGCAGCCAGTCAACTTGCTTCAGGAATACATTATTGTTTTTTGGGGCTGCACCAAGCAGGCCAAGGGCTGAATCCATGATGACAGAGTAAGCATCGTGACTATCTCCAGCCAGGTTCATTCGCATGCCTTTCTCTGGTTGATACTTTTGCAGGTTCCAGACAGAGGGCATATCTGTCGGGCCATAGGTGTCATCCATTTTTGCTTTAATCATGAAGTATTTAGTGAGATTCATGGCATCGTCCCTGCCACGGCCCCAGTCGGGGAAATCTTTGCGGTAAATCCAGGCGAACTGCTGTTCTCTTTCCAGCAGGCGTTTTTTGGTGATAGGGATAATGAGGAAGCGGTAGGCGAGCTTATCTATCCAGTCCAGTTTGGTCACCAGATTAATCTCGTTCATGATGTTATCAGGGGTAAAACGTGGGTCTCGCGCGCAATCAACCAAATACCGGAAAAATGCTTCAACGTCGGTTGTGTGCGCTGGCCCAGCAGTTACCAATGTGGGGTATTCATCTTTGGTAGACCGATACGAGGTGGTATGGCATACGGCGCAATTGTTGCCTACGCGTGGAAAGCCAATGACCTTTTTGGTGAAGCCGACAGGCAGCTCCTGACCTTGTTCCCAAGGAACACCTAGTGAAGCATAGCCACCCGGACCGGGCAGTTTCTCAGGAAACATGCGAGGTAGTACATAGAAAATCCAGTAGGGAATTCCAGCATCGTTTTCTGCACCAATGGAACCATACTTGAAGCGCATTTCCGGTGTAGACGTGACCCAGTCCGGCTGTGGCTCTTCGCGGAAAAACTTGTACCAGCCAACGTAGGCACCAATTGCGCCCAGAATCAGCAGTATTATGCCTATAGACCATAACAGGCGGCATTTTTTAGTCGAACAAGCCATAATTTACTCCTAAAAGCTTTTCAGATATTCGATAAGAGCGAGTTTGTCAGCGGAAGGCAGGGTGGTGCCATAGCGCGGCCCTTCGTGTCCCTGGTTACTATTGCCAGGCAGACTGGTGTCAAAACGGAAGAACTTGCGATCACCTTCTTTTTCTACCGTGGTGACAAATCCGACGTTGTTCTGGTCATAAACATCGTAGCCCCTATAAAATACTTTGGGGCGCATGCTGACAGGTGCCAGCAGATCGGCAAGCGTTGGTACAGAACCATTATGAAGATAAGGTGCACGTAGCCAGAGACCGTCCAGCGGTGCATTGGCATAGCCCCAGGTTTTACGGAAATGGCTAAAGCGCTCGTCGCCATAACCGGCGTAGAGGGTACTTTGGTTTTGAGCAAGTGCCATCGTATACGAATCGAGTCGCCAGCGGTCTGTACCGATGTATTGAATGGGTGTGACCTGACCGACATATTTTCCGGTAAAGTCACTCCCACTGGCCCCATGGCAATCTGCACAATGGGTCTGATAAATTTCCTTGCCGCGCGCAGCGAGGTTTTTATCCAGAGGGTAGGGCCAAGGTGGTGGTGTGGCAGTTTCCAGATAGTTTTCCACTCGCTTCAGATTGTTACGGTCTAAAGTTGGCGGGGTGGTGCCAGCACCAAATGCAGCACTGTGATTACGCTCTTCTACTTTGTCATTGTTGCCATCCCAATGCAGGTGCATGCCGCGTTTTTTCGCCTGATTCCATATGGCGGGGAAGTCGGCAGTGCCGATCAACTCTTTAGGGTTTGTTTTGTGCCAGGGCCAGTTGAAAACAGCCTTGGCTGAATTAAAGGTATCGACTCGGCCTGGACCCCAGGCAGGCTGTTTTTCGTTAAATGAAAAGCGGTCTTTCAACATCAACAATTGCTCGCGCATGAGCAAGGTAGCTAGTGGATAGACTACATATTTGTCTATCAAATCAAGTTTCCCGCCAGTTTGTTCAATGGCAGGAATCATGTATTCACGGGCAAACCGCTTATCAGCAGCACACTGAAAGAAAAACTGTTCAAATTTGAGGAGGTTAAAAGTATTGGCCGGCATGCCGGAAATGATGCGCGGTGGAGAGCTGGGCGTATCCCGGACAGTTGAGACATGACAGGCAGCACAGTTCAGAAATACCCGATTGAGTCCCTGATATTGGCGTTGCGAAGAGCCAATGGGTAAGTCGTGTCCTTTTTCGTAGACTAGCCCAAGGGAAGAATATCCTTCACCAGGAAGCAGATCCGGGCAAACCTTGGGTAACGCTTTCCATATGCGGTAGGGAAAACCGGATACGCGTTCCCCACCCAGTGAGCCATATTGAAAATGCTTGACCGGATCGGAGTATTCAACGGCGGAATCGCCAGAGAAACGCCATGCTAAATACAATGCCATTAACAGACTTAATAGGGCTAAAATAATTAGTCCTGTGCAGATACATTTTCGCAGAGTGCATGCTGATTTGGTCATGGCCTATTTCCAGATGCCGGAGGGCAAGGTGCAAGGGAATCGAAAGGACGGCTTAATAGCCCTGAAGTACGGGAGCCGAGTATCGTACTCGCATGTTGTCTAAGTGTAGTCAGCGCATTACCATTTATCCACTCATCAATGGCAATGCCACGGGATTGCAGGGCTGAAGTGGGAGGCATGGGTGTGCGTCCTCGGGCCGCTTCGTCCACATTCCACATGGACAGCCGATAATAGATGCGCTCAGCACACTGGGAAATTTGTGCCTGTACCTGGGCTTCATTGCCATTCAGGAAATTAGGGGGGAATGCCTCGCGGGTGTTATGACACTGGCCGCATTGGGTGCGGAATGCTGTGACGATGCTGGAAGTTTTTGGCAGTTCCTGAGCAAGGTCTATTTGTGGCGTGGGAAATTTTTTGGGTGACGCAATAAGGGTTGGAATGCCCAACCCGGAAAATATCGCAGGTATCATTGCTGAACGGCGGATAGGTGCATCATTTAGCGCCTCTGATTGCTTGTCAGCAAGCTCATCCATAACAGTGTTGAATCCATTGAATTCATCGCGTAGTTGCAATGAGGCAGAAGAGGGTGTCTGGCTGACGGGAATGGTAATTGTCACGACACGCTGCCCTGAAGTATCCCTTGTGTTGCGGGCATCTCGTATTGGTACAAAACGTAATATTTTGGCTGTTATTACGCCGCTGGTTATTTGAATGGAAGCCATGGCAGGCTGGCCAGGGAGTTCCAACGCATCCAATGTGCCACTCGTCAGGCGTCCATTACGCATGAAAACACGCCCGCGTAATCCAAATCCTGTGGCATTGTCAGGCTGACAGTTTATTGAAAGACGGATTTCAGTATTGCGTGCGGCACCCTGTTCAACGGTACACATGGAAGAAATATCGTGCGTGCTTGATTTGCGGTTCGCAAGGGCATGGTCAATAGCGGTAATCTCGTGTGCAGTGAACATATCGGCTATGCCATAAACCAGGTTTTTTGCTGCAATATCACTATCCCACACAGCGATAGGATCGCGGTGTCGCAATGGATCGTTTTCTGGTGTGATGCCCGTTGTTAATGGGTTACGGTTAGGTATGTCGGAATCAGGAATAGCCAGCCCACCCCGCCAGCGCGCCTGAAAGCTGCTGCGTATCGCGGGCAGCAAAGTGTCGCGCCATGCAGTATTATTCTGATCAAAGCCAATATTCCCGGATAAACGATACTGTATGGCCAGTTTTATCGCAGCGGCACGGCACTGCATTGCAGTGGGTTTGCTGCCCCCGCATCCTTCACGCCATAATAGCTGGTAAGCACTCAGCAAGTTGGCGCGGTCAGTGGCGTCATCAATCGCATTGGGAATGTCTACGCCGATATTGAGCGGGGCACCATAAAAATCTTTGTGCTCCGCTCTCAGGCGTTGCTGTATTGCGTCGTTGGCATTTGTTTCACTCCAGAGTGGGCGCGCAAAGAGGGGGGAAGCATTTTGATGGCAAGCCAGGCAAAGGTTGCGTCTGGCATAAATCACCTGCGGTGCAGCATCTTGTCGGTAATTATGCACCACCTGGTATTCAAAACGACCCGTATCTTCATTGTAGCTAATGGCTTCAATTACAGCTGCTTTCTCATGATAGCCAAGATAAATGCGGTCACGTAGCAGAGGCTCGCCAGGTCTGGTTTCACCTTCGACAGCCACCACCAGGCGAGGGTATTTAAAAAAGTCAGGCGCACCAGCATTTCGCTGCAAGGAACGCCCCAAAGGGATAAGTACCTGGCGGACAGAGTCAGTATTTTCAGGTGTCAACCTGGATCTCAGCTCTGCCACAACCCGTGAGAATGGAAATGGGATTTGATACTTACCATCACGAGAATAAAGTTCATCAAACAATGAGCGGCCTGCAGGGGGTAAGTCCGGGCCCGGCTGGGTTGGATTAACGACCCAGACTGGCTCCTGGGTGGGGGTGGCCGTTTTGGGTGAAGCATGAGTGCTGGCAAGTGTCAGCATTGCCGCAAAAATAAAAATAATGAAGGTGATAACACGTTTCATCCTGGTAAGGTCAGTTGATAATTTAACGTGGTATTGATCATCATGATTTTGATAAATGCCTATATACCGTTACAGGTTCAATTGGCACGGGTAACGATGTGTTGCTGTGTTCCCACCCAGCAGTCTTCTGGAGTCTGACCTATCAGAAACGCATCGTGCCCGGCTTTATCCAGCGACTTGTTGTAAAGGGTGAAATTCAGCAGAAA